>JBEDEU010000167.1:0-5074 GCA_041175585.1 Pseudomonadota bacterium
TAAGAACTCGGCCTGTTCACGGAAGTCGATTTCAATCGCAATCCGCATGAACACCTCTTTAATATCGTCGGACTGCATCACCTCGCGCACTGCCTTTGAGAGACGCGCAACGACTTCGGGCGGCATTCCGGCTGGTCCCATGACACCAGCCCAGGCACCCAAATTAAACCCAGGGATGTTTACCGCGGTGGCGAGTGCAGGCACGCCCGGGGTGACAAGACTACCTTTTTCAAGCGACACGCCCAAGGCCTTCAAACGTCCGTCTTTAACGAAGGGCATCGTAGCGGCCGCAGTCTCCAGGCAGTAATCCACGCGTCCGGCGAGTACATCAGACAACGCAGGCGAAGAGCCTTTGTAAGGGACATGGATCGCTTTCAAACCTAAGGCCGCATTAAATGCCTCAGCGACCAGGTGCGCTGTAGCGCCGGTTCCCGAGGACGCAAAGGTGTACTTACCGGGATTCGCTTTGACAAGCTTCACAAACTCGGCCGCGTCCTTCGCTGGAAACTTAGGGTTGGTCACCAACACGTAAGGAGAAAGCCCCGTCAGTGCAATAGGGGTGAGATCTTTAGCAACGTCGTAAGGTGTCTTTTGCAACAGCGGAGCAACGGATACGGGGCCTGCAGAAGCGGCCAAAATCGTGTAGCCGTCAGGAGTAGATTTCGCAACCGCGTCCGTACCGATCATTCCACCTGCACCGGCCTTATTGTCTGCCACAACCGTTTGACCGAGCGCTTTTGTCAAACCCATCGCAATCGCACGACCCACCAGATCAGTGGCCTGACCGGGAGGCCAAGGGATCACAATCTTCAACGGCCGATTTGGATAAGCACCCTGAGCCTGTCCTACCTGGGGCCAGCCTAAGCCCGCACCAACAGCCGAGATAGCAGCCGCACCCACCAAGGAGCGACGCGTGGGGTTCGGTTGGTTCACACTGATTTCAATGGTCTCACCGTTCTTTTTCGTTGTTGTCATGCTTTTCCCTCATTAAGTATTCGACAGTGGATTGGAATAATTATCTGAAGTTCGATTGAATCATAAAATCGATGTGAAACCTATGCTCCATTACACTAACCCAATGAACCTAACTGCCCCTACACCCACACCAATCGCATGGTCTGCACAGCTTAATGTGTTGTCCCAGCGCTTTGCTGACCAGATCGCGGCCATTGACGGCCATGGGAACACGCTGAGCTACACAGAGCTCAATGATCGCGCCCACGCACTTGCCAATCATTTGCGCGAACAGGGCATCCGAAAGGGGGACCCCGTCGGAACACTCATCCCGAATAGCATCGATGCGGTGTGGGTCTCATACGGAGTCCGACTGTCCGGAGCTTGCGAGACACCGCTCAGTTGGGGTTACACCTCGGATGAAATACAGTGGTGCACACACTTGGCCAAAGTCAAGCTCGTCGTATCGCTTGAACAACGTGCAAGTGAACTCAACGCACTTGGTTTGACATGCGTTCACACCAGTGACATTGCGCTGACGAGCAATTCGGTTCAGCATCTCCCACCCTGTGCGCCCAGCGCTTCATCACGCATTTTATTCACCTCGGGCACAACCGGAAAGCCTAAAGGGGTGCTGTATACGCAACAAGCGCGCTGGGCCGGTGAACAATTACTCAAAGCATCTTTACCCTTCGTTCCGGGCCCAGGACAAAAAATACTTTTGATGACTCCGTTTGTACATGGGGCGTCACTGCTTACCTTCGCCTGGCTCGATCATGGTGCAACAGTCGTTCTGCATGACGGTGTCGACATTCAAAAGATCAAGCCATTACTCGACGCTAAAGCACTCGACGCGATCTTTGCCCCACCGACCGTCTTAGCAAAGATCACTTCCGCACTTGCCGGTTCGACCTACCACAATGTGCGTTGTATTTTCACAGGCACACAGCCGCTCACGCCCGCGCTCTACAAACGCGCCTGCGTAATGTTCGGCCCTAAAGTACGGATCACTTACGGAAAGTCTGAGTGCGTCAATCCCATTACTGTTCTTGAACCTAGTGCCACAGATGCGTACCTGACAGCAGACAACATCCCTGCCGGCGCTTGCGTAGGTTGGCCGGCAAGCGGTGTAGAGATAAGCATTCAAGAAGCACTCTCTGAAGACGAACCACACGGCGAGATTTTATTGCGTGCCCCACATATGTCGGCTGGGCTCATTGATGCAAACGGCTTCAAACCACATGAACCAGATGGCTGGCACAATACGGGCGACCTTGGCTATGTTGATACAGCAGGCCGGCTAGTCCTGACGGGCCGCGTTGCAGACGTCATTAAGACTGGCGGCTATCGCGTTAATCCAGATGAAATCGAAGTGGCACTTGCGGCCAACACACTCTGCGGTCAAATCTGCGTCACATCACTTGGTTCTGATTATTGGGGCGAGATCATCACAGCCGTCGCTGAAGGCGCACAAGAAGGCTGGGAACAAGAATGCCTACAGCTTCTTGAAGCGATGTCAAAACACAAACGTCCTCGACTGTTTGTGGCGCTTGAAACTTTACCCCGTAACCCGCAAGGGAAAATCAGCCGCAAACAGGTCGCGCGTACGGTCCTTGAGGCATACGCACTGCAAGACGGCCCCTATCCAAAACTTACATCGCTATAACGCGCTACAGCCCCTTCGCCCAGCTCGGCTCAGTGAATACTGCGTTCTGATCAATCGGCCATACAGGGCGTGGCAAGCGCTTGAAATCGACATTTTTTAAGTTGGGTGTGGTGAGCCCTGGGCTATCCACATCCAGAATTCGATCTTCAGAGAAAAACTCGTCAAAGCCGGCACGATAATGACCACGACTCTTGACGATCAAGATACGGATTTTTGAAATATCGATCCCGTGCATTTCTAGCATCGCGGGCTCACACAACTGTCGACGCAAGCTGCCAACAACGACTCGCGTGCCTGTTTCAACCAACTCAATCAGTGCTGAGGGGCCAAGCGAAAATTTCTTGCCACCAATCACACCACGGCGACCGGTGCCCTCACCATCCGATAATTTGATAACACGCGCACGCGCTTCGTAACGCTTGGAAAACTTACTTTCAGTTGCATTGAACACGGCATCAAACGTGTTCCCTTCACCAGCGGCATGACACTGCTGCGCCAACTCAGGGTCTACGAACACACCTAAGACGACCCCTGGAATCTTCGCGTCATTAAAAGCCTTAAGCATCCAAGCTGTGTTACCCCGGCCACCGCCACCAGGATTGTCTGCGACATCGGCAAACAGCAAAGGAACTTTCGAATCGCGCGCCCGCGCAACCGCCTCGGGCACTTCAAGCATGTCTGGAACATAGCGTGCGCGATCGGCCCAAGCAGCACGCGCAATTTTTATTGCACACCGCTGTGCAGCTGCTAGATCACCACGCGAGGTGACGCAGATCGTAATCCCGCACTTGGGCAGATCTGAAAAAACAAAACCTGCCGAAACCGAGACGTTTGCAATCGGGCCTTCGGACGGCTTCTGCATCATTGCCGTCCCCATTTTTATCAAATCCGCATAGGGACCACGTGCCGACAGCAAAGTCACCGAAGGAGGCGTAATCGGCAAACGAATAAAAGCCTTCTTTGTTTTTACGCCACCAAGAATTTCCTTAAGCAAATCGGCGGCTTCCGCCGCACGTTCACGCTGGTCTACGTGCGGGTTAGTACGGTAACTGATCAAACCATCAATCGCATCCACTGTCCGTTCAGATACATTGCAATGCAAATCGTGCGTCGCCACGATCGGTACAGCCGGACCTACGATTGAGCGGACGAGCTCCATCATGTCGCCTTCTGTGTCGTCGAGATGTTCTGCACTAGAGGCACCGTGATTCGAAACAAACACGGCATCCACTGGCAGAGCTGCGCGCAAGCTTTTGTCCAGCTTAGACATAAACTCTTCCCACACCTCTCGTGTGACTGGGCCTCCGGGTGGAGCGCCAATCACAATGGTAGGTGCGGGCACCCACGGACCCAACTCATCCATGCGCGCGTAGAAACCTGTCACTTCTGCTGGCAGGTTGCTCGTTTGGCGGGCGAGTTCAGTAATCTCCTCCCCTTCTCTCCAACAGGATCGTGTGAAATCCTCTCGAACAGAAACAGGCGAAAAAGCATTTGCCTCGAGGGCAAAGCCTGTGATCGCGATCTTTGGGTGTGAAGTAGACATCTGATGGACTCCCGCTTATTAGGCTGTATTTATTAGGCTTTACGCAAGGTGTAAAACAAGGGCATTTGTTCTTGGAAATCTACCCAGCCCTTGCGAAGAGCGGACACCTGGTAGGTGGCACCAAGCGGAATGTAGGGTACGTCCTCGAGCACCTGCAACTGTAGCTCACTACAAATTTTCTTCTGCTCTTCAAGATTCTTAGCGTTAAACCAATCAAGTCTGAGTTGCTCGATGCGCTCACTCGTTGGCCAGCCGAACCAAGCCTTTTGTCCAGATCCACGAATCGCTAAGTGCCCTGCAGGATCTAAATTATTCGGGCCAGTAATGGCAGTGAACGTAACGTTCCATCCGCCAGCTGATGGGGGTTCTTGGCTATTGCGTCGCTGCATCAAGGTGCCCCAGTTCATCGCCTGCAAATCCGTCTTAATGCCAAGCTTTTTGAAGAGATCCACCGTCATGAGTGCGGCAGTATGGAAAACGGGATAATCGACGGGATCGAGAATAACGACTGTCTCTCCCTTGTAACCCGCCTCTTTGATCATCGCACGTGCGCGTGCCAAATCACGTTTGCCCGTTATTTTTTCCATCCCAGCTTTGCTATCCATGGGGGACCCAGGCACAAAGACGCCACACTTGTCATCCCAGTACTCCGGAAAATCCGGGCCATTCATGCCCATCATGTACTCGGTCTGGCTCAACGCTGCCAGAATTGCTTGGCGCATCAGTTTGTTATTAAACGGTGCATGGAGGTGATTGAAGCGCAGCAACGAGATCGACGGAAGCGTGCGCTTGATAAGCGTAATGTTTTTGTCTTTTTTCAAGATCGGCAGGAAGTCACTATCTACTTGCTCAACCCCATCGACCTCATTATTTTGTAAAGCTGCGATAGAGGTCGCACGGTCGGGAATGAT
>JBEDEU010000168.1:0-5058 GCA_041175585.1 Pseudomonadota bacterium
GTTCTTGGCAACGTAACGTGCTGCGTAGGCAGCCGAACGGTCAACCTTTGAAGGATCCTTGCCCGAGAACGCGCCACCACCGTGACGGCATGCGCCACCGTAGGTGTCGACAATAATCTTGCGACCAGTCAAACCGCAATCGCCCTGGGGTCCGCCGATCACAAAACGACCGGTTGGGTTGATCAGGAACTTGGTTTTTGCGGTCAACAGACCTGCTGGGAAACTTGGACGAATGATGTCTTCGATCACAGCCTCGTGAATCGCTGTCTGCGAAATCTCAGGAGCGTGCTGGGTCGACAATACAACGGTGTCTACTTCGACAGGCTTGCCATCTACATAACGGAAGGTCACTTGCGACTTCGCGTCTGGGCGCAGCCAAGGCAGGCGACCGTCTTTACGCAGTTCGCTCTGGCGCTGGACCAAGCGGTGTGCGTACCAGATCGGTGCAGGCATCAAATCAGGGGTTTCGTTACATGCGTAACCAAACATCAAACCTTGGTCGCCAGCGCCCTGGTTCAGATAGTCTTCGGACGAACGGTCAACACCCTGTGCAATGTCAGGGGACTGTTTGTCATAGGCAACCAGCACTGCGCAGCCTTTGTAGTCGATACCGTAGTCAGTATTGTCGTAGCCGATGCGCTTGATGGTGTCACGTGCGACCTGGATGTAGTCGACGTTTGCCGAAGTGGTGATTTCACCGGCCAACACAACCAAACCAGTGTTACACAGCGTTTCAGCGGCGACACGGGCGTTGGGGTCTTGGGTAAAGATCGCGTCCAGAATGGCATCAGAGACTTGGTCGGCGACCTTGTCCGGATGGCCTTCAGAGACCGATTCAGAGGTAAAGAGATAATCGCTAGTTTTTGCCATGATCACGTCCTTTTCTGGATATACCAGAGGGGTAGGTTAAGGAGGTGCGTTGCACCCCGTACCTTCACCTGTCAAAGACGCTGATAGACGCTGGAATGGGCGCGACGCTTTAGCGGAATTATTTTTGTGCCGGCCCAGCACATCGGCTTAGACCCAGCGTAGTCGCTCCGCAAGTTGTCGGTTAACTCAGCGACTGCACGCATTTTATGCGAATTTATTCAATTGTTGTAATTACGTCTGCTTATACCCTTACACCTACTGGTCACAAACACTTAGACCTGCTCCCCATGGGGTAAATGGGGGATAATGTTCACATGATCTGGAACTTCACAAAAATGCACGGCTTGGGCAATGATTTTGTCATGCTCGACGGGGTGCGTCAGTCCATTGACATGACCCCAGAACGCGCTCGGGCGCTTGCTCACCGGCAGTTTGGTATTGGCTGCGATCAAATCCTGCTGGTCGACACCCCCTTGCATCCAGAAGCCGATTTTCGCTACCGGATTTTTAACGCGGATGGTGGTGAAGTCGAGCACTGCGGCAATGGCGCACGTTGCTTCGTTAAATTCGTGCACGAACAAAAGCTCTCGTCACGCAACCCCTTGCGCGCCGAAATCGCCACGGGCCTGCTCACGCTTGAGGCTCTACCCAACGGCGATGTCGTGGTGGATATGGGCCAAACCCGCTTTACACCAGAGGCTCTGCCCTTCGATGTGACGGGGCTCGCCACTCGCGTTGAGGGCAAAGACACCCTCTATGGCTTGCCCCTGCAAGTCAACGGTACCGAACAGGTCGTTTGGCTTTCAGCTGTGGCGATTTCCAATCCGCACGCTGTCCAAGTGGTCACTGATGTCGATCATGCACCCGTTGCACAAATCGGGCCGCTGATTGAATCCCACCCGCGCTTTGCACGCCGCGTAAATGCTGGCTTTTTGCAAATCGTTGATCGGCATACCGCCCACTTGCGCGTGTACGAACGCGGTGCGGGCGAGACACTGGCGTGTGGCACCGGTGCCTGCGCTGCAGTGGCGGCTGGGATTCGGCGCGGGCTGCTCGATTCACCGGTGCGTTTGCGCGCACGGGGCGGCTGGCTCACGATCGAATGGGACGGCAGCGCGCTACGCATGACCGGCCCAACCACGACCGTTTTTTCAAGCAGTATTGATATTGACCGCCTGGTGGCCTCGATCCCCGCGGGTATTTAAGTTCACTTTTTTGACGAGTAGGTAGCCATGACTGATTCGCTGACCGCACAGAACGTTGCGCGCTTTCTGCAAGAGCACCCAGAGTTCTTTGTGCAGCACGCCGAGTTGTTTTCAACGATCGAAGTGCCGCATCCCCATCAGGCGCGGGCGATTTCCCTTGGCGAACGTCAAATTCTGACCCTGCGCGAACGCCTGAAAGACTTTGAATTCCGTCTAGCGGAGCTCGTGCGTAACGCGGCGTTAAATGAGTTGACGACCGACAAACTCAATCGCTGGTGCGTGCGGATGCTGGCCGAGCCCGTTGGTGCACGTGTGCCAGAGCAAATTGCACAAGGCCTGACCGAACAGTTCAATTTACAAGAAGTGGGTATGCGCTTGTGGGGCCTGAATCTTCCTGAAGAAGGCATTGGCGAAGCGGTATCCGACGAGGTGCGCGACTACGCCAACACGTTAACCACACCGTATTGCGGAAACGACACAAAACTTGCCGCCGCGAGCTGGCTCAAGACGCCCCCCGCATCCTTTGCCGTCCTGGCGCTGCGCCCCGCGCCAACTGCCCCCGCCTTTGGCCTGCTGGTACTAGGCTCAGACGATGCCGAGCGCTTTGCGCCGGATATGGGTCGTGCCTTTTTGCAGACGGTTGGCATCCTGGCAAGTGCGGCGCTCTCTCGCCTGAGCGGCGATGAAGGCTCTGGCGACCCAGATATTCCAACGCTTAATACCCGCGCTTGAACACAATGCCTGAGGTCGACGAGCCACTGCTGCCCGAAAGCGCTGAAGCGTGGCTCGCGCATCTTGAACGGAACCGCCGGTATTCCGTCCACACGCTCGAAGCGTATCGCCGTGACCTGCAGCAGCTGGTCAGGCTGCATGACAACAAACCGCTGGAGCAAGTCGTCAATGGCAATATCCGTCACTATTTAGGACGCCTGCACGCTCAGGGCCACAGCGCGCGTAGTCTCGCCCGCATGCTGGCGGCCTGGCGCGGGTTTTTCAAATGGTGGGCGCCACAAGCCAAGATGGCATCGAACCCAGCAGCCGATGTGCGTGCGCCAAAGATCAAACGCAGTTTGCCCAAAGCCTTGTCCGTCGATCAAACGCAGGCTTTGCTTGATGCGACAGTACTCACCACGCGGACGGATCCGGTCGGGCTGCGCGATCGCGCGATGTTTGAGCTCTTTTATTCAAGCGGTCTACGCTTAAGTGAACTGGTTAGCCTGGATCTGCAATACACCCAGGCCAAGGATTACACCTCAGCCGGCTGGATTGACCTGGCCGAACAAGAAGTGCATGTGCTGGGTAAGGGCGGCAAGCGCCGCTCAGTCCCCATCGGTGCGCAGGCCAAGACCAGTCTGGCGCAATGGCTCGAGGTACGTCCTGCGCTGGCGCTGGCGCAAGCGCCCGAGGCCGACGCCACGGCGCTCTTTCTCGGTGCCCGCGGCAAACGGATTAGCCCACGCGTTGTGCAAACCCAGCTCACCCGGCTCGCGCTTCTGGCCGGTCTACCCACCCACGTACACCCGCACGTGCTGCGCCATAGTTTCGCCAGCCATGTGCTGCAATCCGCGCAGGATTTGCGCGCAGTACAAGAAATGCTTGGCCACGCCAATATTTCGACTACCCAGCTCTATACAAGACTGGACTTTCAGCATCTCGCGCGTGCTTACGATTCAGCACACCCACGAGCCGGTCGCAAAAGCTAAGTTATAGTTTAATATCCTAAATTAAGCTTTCCTCTTGCAATCTGCTGAACTGCCCCCATCTGTCAGGATGTTGAAATTTGTATCTGCTAAGCTGAAAGCACTAGGCTTTTTTGCTAAGTATTTTTACTAAGTACGCGTATAAACCCGCAGTCCAGAATGTTTGCCCCTTGTCGTGGGCTGTGCTGTAATCCCGCCTTGCCTTTCAGTCTGGGCCTGGTCCGGTGCCTACTGCACCTTTACCGTTTTTGAAGTTAATCCGCACATGAATTCCCCAAGCAGTTTGGACAAAATGGTCCCCGTCACAATCCTCACCGGCTTCCTCGGTGCAGGCAAAACGACTCTCCTCAAACGCATCCTGACGGAATATCACGGCAAACGCATCGCCGTGATTGAGAACGAGTTCGGACCAGAAAGCATCGATAACGATTTGCTCGTACAAGATCAGGACGAGGAAATCGTCGAGCTCTCCAATGGCTGCGTGTGCTGCACCGTGCGTGGCGACTTGATGCGTACGCTGAACGATCTACGTAAACGTCGGCAGGCGGGCGATCTGAATTTCGAGCGCGTGATTATCGAAACGACTGGCATGGCCAACCCAGGCCCTGTCTGCCAGACCTTCTTTATGGACGACGACATCGCTGAGTACTACCGCCTGGATGCGGTCGTGACGATCGTTGATGCCAAGCATGGCATGGAAACACTCGACCAACAGGAAGAAGCTCAGAAGCAGGTCGGCTTTGCGGATCGCATCCTGGTCTCGAAAAAAGATCTAGTTACCGATGCCGAGTTTGCCGCCTTGCGCCGTCGTATCGTGCACATGAATCCACGTGCGTCGATCGAAGTCGTGAACTTCGGCGAGACAGATCTCAAGCAAATCCTGGATATCAGTGGCTTTAACCTCAACACCATTTTGGATATTGATCCACAGTTTCTGGCTGACGAGCATCCCGATGCCGCACATGATCATGACCATGATCACGCGCATTGCGACCACGATCACGGCCACTGTGAACATGATCATGGACACGATCATCATCATGCACATGATCACCATCATGACCATGACCACGATCATGCGAATTGTTCGCACCCAGATCATCATCATCCGAAACCCGCGCACGATGACACCATCGGCGCCTTTGTATTCAAGTCCGACAAACCTTTTGACCCAGAGCGCTTAGAGGAATTTTTGGGCGGCGTGGTGCAAGTCTATGGCCCCGATCTGCTGCGTTACAAAGGTATTTTGTACATGAAAGGCATCAACAAACGCATGTTGTTTC
>JBEDEU010000169.1:0-5056 GCA_041175585.1 Pseudomonadota bacterium
TTGTTGATTTGTTCAGAGAACTCAATATCGCGGTGCTTGAGCGCCAGCGCTGCAATCACCTCATGCACGTCTTTCGCAAGAGACACCTCGTTAGCGCCCTTACTGCGCATGATCTCAAATGCGACCACGGGCTTGCCGTTTACTAAGGCGACCGAACGGCGCTCCGCTGTTGCATCCTCAATCTTGGCAAGCTGGCCGAGTCGTACGCGACGACCATCCGCTAAAGAGATATCTAAGTCTGCTAATTCGGCTGCACTTGTCGCCGTGGCGATTGTGCGAACAGACTGCTCGGCGCCACCAATGTCGCCTCTTCCACCTGGCGACTCCTGTTGCACTAACTTGAGGCGCCGAGAAATATCGGATGCGGTCACACCCAAGGCCGCCATTTTTAAAGGATCGAGTTCGATCCTTATCTCTCTATTTAGCCCACCGATGCGCTTAACTCGACCGACCCCATTGACGGTTAACAAGTTTTTCGTCACGGTATTGTCTATGAACCAAGCTAGCCCTTCTTGATCAAGACGCGTCGACGTTAAGGCATAGGTCATTAATGGACGACCTGCTGTGGTGGTACGCAACACAGTTGGCTCTTTTACGTCAGCAGGTAAGTCCGCACGCACGCGAGTCACTGCATCGCGCACATCATTTACGGCCTCCATGACATCCTTCTCGAGATTGAACTCGACCGTAATGACAACCGTACCTTCCAATATTTTGGTGTAAAGGTTTTTAATACCTTGCAATGTTGCAATCGAGTTTTCAATCTTGCGTGCAACTTCTGTCTCGAGCGTGGCAGGTGCGGCTCCCGGCAGGCTCGCTTCAACTGTCACCATTGGCAATTCAATATCGGGGAAGTCCTGAACACCAATCGCCCGAAACGACAACACGCCCGCAATCGACAACAGAATGAACAGCAGAATTGCTGGAATTGGATGACGAATCGAAAACGCGGAAAAATTCATTCGGATGCCTACTTCGCTTCAGGCGTCGTGGATGATGGGGTCGGATCGATCGCAATCACATCGTCGTTATTGAGAAAGCCTGCTCCGGATTCAGCGATAGTTTCATTCTCCTCGATGCCTTTGAGAATCTCCACACGTGCACCAAGTCGGCGACCAATCTCAACACGCACTTGAGAAACACGCGCTGCGTCTCGAACCTTAAATACATAACTGAAGCCATCACGCATGACGACTGACTCTTGCGGCAAAGTCATTACGCGCGTGTCACCCAACTCAAACTCTCCCGTAGCAAACATTCCAGCACGTACAACCGGTACATCCGCCTCAATTGTAGGAAGATCAACATACACAACCGCTGTACGTGCTTGCATATCTACTGTTGGGCCGATTACTCGGACCTTGCCCAACAACGGAGTTGCATCTTTGCCTAAACTCGCAGGGCGAACTCGAACTGGCATTCCTACTTTAATTCGGCTCAACTCTTCAGACACGACATCAGCACGCCACTCAAGTCTGCGTTGCCGCACCATTTTGAATAGCTCGGTGCCAACTGGAACCACAGCTCCTACACTTACTTGCCGCGCAGAAATCACGCCATCATCAGGCGCACGTACTTCTGCAAACTGCAAACGCAAATTTTGCACTTGCAATTGCGCGCGGACAGCCTCAAGCCTTGCTTTCGCTGTTTGCTCAGCAGTGAGATATTGACTAATTTGTTGAGCGGACAGCGCACCAGAATTTTTTAAACTGCGGGCGCGTCCAGCATTGGCTTGAGCTTCTGCTAATGCAGCGGTCGCTTCCGCCTCTTGTGCCTTCTGCACCGCTAAATCCGCTAGCACCGTATCGGTCGCAAACATCGCAAGGACCTGATCACGCTTGACAACATCCCCGACATTGACGCGCACCTCAGCAACACGCAACCCTCCAACCTGGGCTCCAATCGAGGCCTCTTGCCAAGCAGCAATATTGCCATTGGCGCGAATTGTCGCTGGCATTGAGACCCATTGAGGCTTGACAACTGAAATGGTCAACGCAGGACGCAGAGTTGGAGAGGCCGTCTGCGCAATAGCGATATCCGCCTGCAGACAAATTAGACTTAGTAGGCCTGCTACCAAACCTTTGTTCATCAAATGTGTCCACTTCATGGTTGAGCCTTCGTCTTTAAAATATCGGCGGGTTTCGCCTTGGCAGTCTGTAACGTCTCAAGCGACTCGGAGGCAGTCCAACCGCCTCCCACTGCACGGTAAAGGGCAATGAACGCATTGACTTTCTCGCGGCGCACTGTCGCCAAAATATTATCGGCGTTGAATGAAAGCCTTCTCGTTTCCTCGAGATCGAGGATGCTGGCCAAGCCAAAGTTGTATCGCTCTTGCATTGCACGCAAAGACGCGTGATAACCCTTTGATGCCTTCAAAGATTCTCTTTCACGTGTCTCAAGACTATTTAATCGAACAAGTGCCTCTTCTACTTCGCGCACCGCACGTCTGGCTTGGGTACGATAATTATTTGCGGCTACGTCGTACGCGGTAATTGCAGTGTCAACGTTCGCCGCACGTCGACCCGCATCAAATATTGGGAGAGTGAGCGAAGGACCAATCGACCAAGACGTCGCATTAATTGAACCCGCACTCGTCTCAAACCCGAGAGGACCGATATTGCCCAGAAGCGAAAGCCTTGGATACCGCTCAGCCTCACGCACTCCAATATCCGCGCTCGCAGCCGCCACGTCTCGCTCAGCCGCGGCGATATCAGGCCGTTGCGACAGCACTTGTGCTGGCACCTGCTTAAGCGTTGGCATCGCAGGCACGGGTAACTTGGCGGTCTGCTTTGCTAACTTGGCGCGCAGGTCAGCTTCAGGCAGACCCGTCACCGAGACAAGTGCTTTAACTAGAATGTCGCAATCAGCCGCTTGCGCCGCAACGCGACTCTGCCCTTCCGCTGCGCTTGCGCTTGCCAACGCAGACGTGGCAGGCGATTGGAATCCAGCCTGCGAGAGTTTTTGTGTCAGATCAGCAGTTTGCAGACGCGACTTCACATCAGAACGTGCAATTGCAGCAAGCTGTTCACAACCACGAAAGTTTGTATACATATTGGCCACATCTGCCGAAACAGAAATCCTGGCATCATGCCAATTGGCGACCTGCGCCTCAAGCCGCGCCTGCGCTGCCTCGCTTGCACGTGACAGACCACCGAACAAATCGATCTCCCAGCCCAGTTGCAGCTGCGCTTGCGAGGTCGTCGCGACAATAATAGGACCACCTAACTGGAATGTCCCACGCGTACCCACTGCAGCCGCGTTGATATTTGGAACCGCCGCGGCGTTTGCGGTCACCAGCACTGCACGCGCTTGTGCAATACGCAACGCAGCCGCTGCCATAGTCTGACTTTGCTGTTGAGCCGAATCGATCAGTTCTACTAATACGGGATCATTAAATTGCGCCCACCAGTTTCCCAGAGCAACCATGTTGCCACCATGAGGCAAGTTTTGTTGCCAGGTAACTGGGGCAGCCGGTACTGTTGTCGCTTGCGTTTGATCGTAATCAGGCCCGACTGTCACGCAGCCCGCTAGTACAGCCACAACACAGACAGCACTAAGTCTTAACACCCACATCACCATTTATTTCAAACCAGGATCAACGCACTAAGTAAATTTATGCGTGCATCGCAATAACAAGTTTGCGACTGAGTCCGCTAGGATAACAAACTGAGCCATATGCACCCAAAATACTTACTAAAAACTACATAAACCCTGACATAAACTCGCATGCACTAATTGCAGCAGGCAGAGCTTTGTCAGACTAAGCGGTGGGCTCGGGCATAGCGGGTGGTTTGGCAAACCAGAATAAGGCGGTTCCTGCGCCAGCAATTAACGCGAGCACCGTAAAGCCCAAGCGATAGTTACCCGTGGCATCACCCATGATGCCCGCAAGCAGTGGGCCTGAAATCTGACCAAAAGCTGTGAGCAACGCCGACAAACCCAGAATCATGCCAATTGATTTACGTCCGAAATAGTCAGCGCGAATCGCTTGCATGAAGGGGCCGCGAATGCCCCAAGCCAAACCGTGGAAAACGGCAAACAGCACTAACATCACTGGCCCAAAGGCATACGTAAGCATCAACATACCCACCATGTGCATCATCATGCATACGGCGGCAACGCGATTTTTCTGTAACTTGTCACCCAGCACGCCACCCAGCAGCACACCAATGACCTGAAATCCAGTCATCAGCGTAATGTAAAACGAGGCTTGCGCGATGGTGTAGTCCAGCGAAATACGCATGTGATTAATGGCATGCGTATTGACGGCTGTCACAATAATCAACGCCACACCATGCCCCGCTGAAAGCAACCAAAATGCTTTGGTGCGAAGCGCTTGACGCGGCGTGAACTCTGGCTCTGGTTTAGATTCAATCGCGCCCGACACATCGATCGCTCCTCGCACCGCACCCAGTCCATCAACGGTCTCCCCAAAGTCCTCAGGGCGGCGACGAAACACGCAAGCCAAGGGGTAGCCGACCAGAATCACGAAAACGCCACAGGTAAACGCTGTCTCGCGCCAACCGAACGTTTCGATACTCCAGGCGACGATAGGCACCAACGTGCCTCCTAATGCCAGCCCAAGACCAACCACCGATAACGCACGTGCACGTTTTTTTTCGAACCACTGAATCACACCGACGTTAAGTGGGAAATATCCCGCCATGGAGGAGCCAATGGCAATGACCACCGCGGCTCCATAAAAACCCATCAGCGTATCGATTTGGCTGAGCAGAATAAACCCGAGCCCAAACACGACGACCCCGACCTTGATCACACCGCGCGAGCCAAATTTATCGAGAAACCAACCAAGGAGCGGGCCAATAACGGCGGCTTCCATGGACATGAGTGCCGAGGCTCCCGAGACCGAGGTCTTACTCCACCCTTTATCTTGAATCAGAACAGCGATATACGCGCCGAAGGCCTGGTGGAGCATCATGGACTGCATGAACTGCAGCGATGCTGCAGCGAATACCATTTTCCAGCCGTAAAAAATTTTCATCTGACTCTGAACGTTATGTCGAACCTAGTATCAACCCTAACATAAAGATCTTTC
>JBEDEU010000170.1:0-4984 GCA_041175585.1 Pseudomonadota bacterium
TGGGCTCAGACAACGCAAAGGCGGCAAGCATATTGCCGCGTGCAACTTCTGGCAAATACTTTTGCTTCAGTGCATCAGAGCCGAAGAGTGAAATGGGTCCGCTGCCCAATCCCTGCATGACGAAGGCAAAGTCGGCGAGCCCGTCGTAATAACCCAATGTTTGACGCATTAAACACAGGCTACGCGAGTCGAGCTCCTCGAACATGCCACCGTAGGCTGCGGGCACGCAATAGCGCAACCACCCTGCATCACCGAGTAGACGTGTGAGTTCTTGGCAGCGAGCGTCTACGCTGCCTTGATGCACACGATCGGTCAGGTGCTGAGCTGACCAGGTATGTGCCGTGTCGTGCAATGCGCGATGCGCATCATCAAAAAACGGGAGGCGCAAGGAGTCGGGATTAAACATTGGTGCGATTCTCGATAAGGTCAAACTTCATTTGTACGTAGCGCGTGGGTATCTCGAGTCGTGCAAAATAAATCACACGCTGACCGATGCAGGCGTAACGGCGTAACTCCGCAACCGGTGCAGAGAGAGGCAAGTGCAGGGCTTGTGCCGAGTCGGCTCCGGCTTCGATGATGCTGACGAGTTGCTCGGCGTGCGTGAGCTTGTCGCCATGCAGTTCATTTAAAACTGAGACAACTGTGGCATGCCGATAACGTGCTGCGTGCTGGCGATATATGTCTCGGTCTAGATAGACCTCGCTGTAGCAGAAGGGGCCGGTCGATGTCGTATGCAGGCGTTGTAGATATTGAAAACTGCCTTTGCAATCGAACGGGCAGTCCATACCAAGTAAGGGTAGGGGTACATCTGCGCTCAGTTCCATCAGCGTGGTGGTACCTAACGCAGCGGATAGTGCAACCGTTTCTTCCCAGCTTGTGGGTAGAGCGAGTTTGATGGGTTGAGGAATATTGTCGTTGACGTAGGTCCCCGAACCTCGAGAGCGATGAATCAGACCTTCGCGCTCCAGCAGTCCAAAGGCTTGTCTAATCGTTGCCCGCGAGACCCCGAGTTCTTGCACTAACGTCTCGAGCGCAGGGACTTGTTCACCGCGTGGCCAAACTCCGCGCTCAATATTGCGGCGTACGATGGCAGCCACTTGCAAATATAGTGGCTGCGGACTGCGCGCGTAGAGAAGATCGTTAGAGGGTTTCAACTTGTTGGACGGTTGGCGAGAAGCACATCAGCCATATCGCGTAGCTTGTTCTTTTGAATCTTGACGGCATTTGCACTTTCGACCGAGGGAAAGGTTTGCACGACTTCAAACAACACCGGTACCTTAAAGCCGGCCATCTCGCGTTTGCAGGCTGCAGTCCAATTTAATGGATCTGCTTGGGCACCATCTTGCAAAATGACAAACGCCACCGGCAAGGTTTTTGTGCCCACGGTTCCGCCGACGACTTGGCATGCTTTGACACCCGACAGCGCTTCGACCGCTTGCTCGATTTCAGCTGGATTGACCAAAAACCCAGAGAGGCGCATTGAGTCGCCCATGCGCGCTTGAAACACGAACTGCTGCTCGCTGACGGCATAGCCGAGGTCGCCTGTCTTAAAGTAGCCATCTGCGGTGATCGCTTTTGCGGTCGCCTCTGGGTTGTCGAGATAGCCGACCATTAGGCTTGGACACGATATCTCGATCTCGCCCGATTCGCCTATTGGTAGGATCTTGCCCGTTGAGGGGTCTGTCGTACGCACCCGTGCAGTGGGGTGTATGAGTTTGCCACCAGCTAGGTAGCGTACGCTCAGATCGCCCGTGCCTTCATGAGTGGGCTGTGCAGCGACAAGTGCTTGCAGTTCGCTTGAGCCGTATAAACCGGTTAGCGCCAAATTATTGCGTTCGGCCTGTTCGAGCAAACTTGTTACAGCTGGTGAGAAATTTGCAAAACCAAAAAGCTTGCAGGAGGCAAAGTCTGCAGGCGAGTCTGCTGCTTCGAGCAACTTCAAAATAGATTCATTGTTCGCATAGGTATGCGAGACTCGATGGCGTCGAATTTGTGTCAGCGTGCTGTTTGTGTCTGACACCGCTTCGCTCACCACGGTACAACCTGTTACCAAACCGCCCGTCAACGTTGAAAAACCAAAGGCGCCACAAAAAGGCGCGCTTGCCAATATCCGACTGCTTGCGTTGTACCCAAAGGCTTTTTGCATCGCCTCACCGTGGACGATCAGAGTATGTTGATCATGCAATACAAACTTTGGCAGAGAGGTCGTTCCCGACGTGGTGAAGCAAATTGCGCTCGCATTACCAACCGCAGGGGGTGGGCTGCTCGATGCATCCGTCAGTCTCGCGTAGTCGTGTACGCTACATCCGCGATTAGCAATTGCCCTGACGGCCTCGCTGTGGAAGTCACCGAGCGTGATTACCCCTTTTAGTCGCTGAAGCACATCGGCTGGAACATCAGCCAAAATATCTGCGAACGCGATACCTTTGAACTCAGGCCACATGACGAGCCAGTCCGCCTTGCCACGTCCGATGATGTCAGCGACTTCTTTACTGCGAAAGCGTGTATTGACCGCTAGCACCGTTGCGCCTAGGTGGGCGCTTGCTAAAAATGTTTGGACCCAGGCCAGGCAGTTGGGTAGCCAGACCGCCACGCGCTGATTGCGTTGGACACCTAACGCATGCAGATTGCCAGCGAGCTGCAAGGCTTGTTCTTGAAGTTGTGCAAAAGTGGTCTCGGTGTCTCGGTCAATCAGTGCAATATGTTGGCCGTGGGTCTTGGCTAGCTCGGCTAGGCGTTGAGAAAAGAAAAACGATGAATCCGCCATGCTGCAGGGCCTTGTTTGAAGTTGAGTCGAAGACGCGTTATTGTTTGGACGCACAATAATGCTAAATCAAGTACGATAAATCTTACTATAGTGCTGATATACGTACTTTATAAGAAAATCCCCTGGAGTGACACACCATGCAAGCAAGACGTTTTTTCCTACGCACACTAGCCTCAGCGCTCACGATCGGTTCATTGGCGCTCGCCTCGAGCGCTGCGGCTCAGACTTTTCCGACCCGTCCCTTGACCTTAGTTGTTCCTTATCCGACCGCCGGGGCGGCTGACATTTTTGGTCGGTCGATTGCGCAAGCGATGGAAGCGACTCTTAAGCAGACAGTCGTGGTTGAAAACAAGCCAGGCGCAGCGGGTAACGTGGGCCTGACTCAGGTTGCACGCAGCAAGCCCGATGGCTACACCATCGGCTTGGGCACGATCGGTACGCAAGCGATTAATCAATTCTTGTACAGCCAGATGCAATTCGATCCCGGTACAGATCTGGTGCCAATCGCGTTAGTGTCGACGACGCCAAACGTGATTTCCGTTGCTGCGACTTCGCCTTGGAAAAATTTAGGTGATGTGATTAAGGCGGCAAAAGCTGCTGGTGATAAGAAGCTGAGCTATGGCACGCCTGGTATCGGCTCTTCACCACACCTTACCGGCGCCTACTTTGAGGCGATGGCAGGCGTTGAACTGCTGCATGTTCCGTTCAAAGGTGTGTCGGCCTCGATGCCTGCACTGATTGGCGGGCAGATCGATCTACTGTTTGATAATTTGCCTGGCTCTATCGCGCAGATTAAAGACGGTTCGCGTATCCGCGGTATTGCTGTGACCTCGTCGGAGCGCACCCCGCTTGCTCCAAATTTACCGACTTTCGCTGAAAGTGGAGTTGCGGGCTTTGATGTCACAGCCTGGTTTGCGATCTACGCCCCCAAGGGTACGCCTCAGCCTGTAATGGACAAGCTCATTGAAGCCGCGCGCGTGGGACTTAAGTCTGAGAAGGTTGCTGAAGCTTACATGAAGTTAGCGGCAGTGCCTGGTAACTTGTTTGGCGCTGATCTAGCCGCCTTTGAAGCAAAAGAACGCGCCAAGTGGGGTAAGTTAATCAAAGACCGTGGGATCACAGCACAATGAACGGAACAGCGCTTGTGACTGGTGGTAGCCGTGGTATTGGGCGTGCCGTTGTAGAGGACCTCATCGCTGAAGGTTACGAGGTCATTAACTTCAGCCGTACTGCACCAGCTAATTTGTTGCCCGGCGAAATTTTTGAGTCGGTCGACCTGGGCGATACCAAGCGTACGCGTGAAGCTGCGCTGGATTGGGCCGCCAAGAAAGATATTCTCAATCTTGTGAACAACGCGGGCATGATTCACGTCGGCAAAATCGAGGACATTAGCCTCGAGGATGTCGACGATATGATCACGTTGAACATGGTGGCGCCACTCTTGTTAACCCAAGCCGTGCTGCCCAAAATGCGCGCCCACAAGTTCGGCCGTATCGTCAACATCGGTAGTCGTGCAGGGCTGGGCAAGGTCGGGCGTACTGTCTATGGTGGCACCAAGGCGGGTCTTGCAGGGATGACCCGTACGTGGGCGCTCGAGACTGCACCGCATGGCATTACCGTAAACGCCATTGCACCGGGCCCTGTTGCGACAGAATTGTTCTTGGCGAGCAACCCACCAGAACTGCCTCAGACCAAGAAAATTATGGAGTCTGTGCCCGTAGGGCGCTTTGGTGAGCCCGCCGAAATTGCGCACGCTGTGCGCATGTTTCTGGACAAGAAGGCGGGCTTTATCACCGGGCAACTGCTCTACGTTTGTGGTGGTTTGTCCGTAGGACTCACCGCTTAAGTCTTCATGCCCGTGATTGACTTCACCATGGCACGTGGATCACGCATTGGCCAGCGACCGCTGCTAGCCTGACTGATGAAGTCGCCGACGATCCGGTTGAAGTTGACCGGATCTTCAATATTAAGCGTGTGCCCACAGTTTGGCATGATCGACAAAGCAGCCGAAGGGATGGTTTCCTTCAGCATGATGCCTGGGCGCAAACATGGCCAGTCTTCGTCGCCGTTCAGAATCAATGTCGGCACAGTCAGCTTCTGAAGCCTTTCGGTAAGTGTGTAGAGCGAAGGACGCTCTCGCTGCACACCAAGCTGTGTGTTGGCTGAGCCAAGCGCTGAATGACCGTAGAACTGTTCTTTGAATTCGGCAAAACCATT
>JBEDEU010000171.1:0-4976 GCA_041175585.1 Pseudomonadota bacterium
AGCTTTGTGATGATGTTTTTGCGCTCGTCGGGATCTTGACTGCGCTCTAGGAGCTCGACATAGGCACGCAGTGCCGCAACCGGTGTTTTTAATTGATGTGCAGCATCGGCAACAAACCTCGATTGGGCACTAAAGACCGTATCAAGACGGCCCAGTAAAAGATTGATCGAGGCAACTAAGGGAATCACCTCTCCCGGAACGGTTGCCTCATCAAGAGGACTCCGATCGCGGAATGAGCGCTCGGCGATTGCGCGTTGAAGCGCTTTAAGTGGCGTTAATCCCCGCAGAACACCGAACGGTACCAATAGCGCGACAAATATGATGAGGATCACTTGAGGCAGCATGACGCTTGCGACAATTTGTTGTGCCATCTCACTACGCTTAATGGTCGTTTCGGCCACCCGTATCGTTGCACCGCCCATATCTATAAGATTCAGTTGTACGACGCGGACAGGACTAGAGTCGATATGCGCATCGTAAAGCAGAACATTGTGGCGAGATGTGGGTGTCCCAGCTGGGGCTGCAGGAATATGCTCACCAGCAATGCGCTGACGAGCTGGGTCCAGCAGTTCAAAGAAAATTTTGTCTTGAGGATCTTGAAGTAAAAGCCGACGGGCAACCTCTGGGAGGTCGAGAGAGATGCCAGAATCATTTTTACGTATCTGGAGACTTAATTCATGGCCGATTTCAATTAATGCTTTGTCGTAAGCACTTTTAGAAAAATGGCCAGAAAGTCCGAAGCTGACTGCCGTGTCAATGGCTAAGAGCGCAAGTAGTGGATACAGTAGCCACCGGAGCAGCTGGGTACGTAGCAGTGGTCGGTTAGTTCGCGGGGTCGACAAGATAGCCCATCCCGCGAATTGTGCGAATATCGCTACCGGTGGGCTCTAGTTTTTTACGCAGTCGATGTACGAGCACTTCGACCGCATTACTAGCCATGCCTTCTTCCCAGCCATAGAGGTGATCGATAATTTGCTGCTTAGTTACAACGCGTCCGATGCGCATAAACAAAAGCTCCACTAAAGCAAACTCTTTCGATGTCAGTTCGAGAGAGCGTTGCTCACAATGCACCCGTCGTCCAACCAAATCAATTTGTAATCGTCCATGAGTGAGTTCTAGACCTGAAGGGGTGTGCGCTCGTCTCAAGAGGGCGCGCACGCGCGCTTCTAGTTCAAACAGATGAAACGGCTTGGTCAAATAGTCATCCGCGCCCAAGTCAAGACCCGCGACTCGATCGGTAATACTGTCGCGCACGCTGAGCATCAGAACAGGTGTTTCGGAGCGTCGAGCGCGTAGGCGCCGTAAAACCTCTAGTCCATCGTAAATAGGCATCCCGATATCTAGAATCGCAAGATCATATTCGCCGGAGGACAGTGCGTCATCCGCTTGTTGCCCATCACGAACGGCATCCACACGATGCGCGTTTTGTGAAAGCGTCCGAAAAATAGCATCGGCGAGCATTTCATCGTCTTCGGCAAGCAGTATGCGCACGCGGGTCGTTCCTTTATCTTCTGTGGGAATTCGGGCGATTATGACTGAAATTCGTTTGCGCAGAACGCAATCCTCAGCCTAGGGTGTAAGCATAGCGTCATATTGCCTACGGTTTACCTCAACAAAATTTAATTTAAGGCGATAAGGTCAGCTGCGTCGACACATCTAGGTAGAGTGAGACTATAGTTTTACTTCAAAGAAACGATGTCTAATGCGCGCTGCACCCAATGGTTAGGTGCACATTTCGGTGGGGTATTGTTGATGAACGTGGTTAATCGTGCTGATTTTGTAATTATCGGTGCAGGTATCGCAGGCGCCTCGGTAGCCTACTGGCTTGCACCGCATGGCAAAGTCGTTATTCTCGAGCGTGAGGCGCATCCAGGGTTCCACTCAACAGGGCGTTCTGCCGCGCTGTATATGGCGAGCTATGGCAATTCCCAGGTGCGTGCGCTGACGCTCGCGAGCCGAAAATTCTTTGATGTACCACCACAGGGGTTTTCTGAGCACTTATTGCTTAACCCCCGAGGCGCATTGATGGTCGCCGAGCGAGGGCAGGAGCGCGTGCTCGAGGAGCATTGGGCTGTGTTGGCGAATATGAAGACCGGAGCGCGCCGGCTGACTTCTATGCAAGCTTGTGAGCTTTCTCCTGCACTGCGACAGGAGCGAATCGTCGATGCACTGATTGAACCAGACGCAGCTGATATGGATGTGAATGCGATTCATCAAGGCTATTTACGGGGGATGGCGTCGCGAGGCGGCGAAGTGCGAGTAAACAGTGAAGTCATTGATTTAGTTCGGCACGGTGAGCAATGGACGATCACAACAAAACGAAATGAAAGCTGGCAGACGCCTATCGTGATCGATGCTGCAGGCGCCTGGGCGGATGAGGTTGCGAATCTTGCTGGGGTTGCTAGGGTGGGTTTGCAGCCTTGTCGTCGCTCCGCCTTGCTCTTTCAGCCTGAGGGATTTGGCGATTTTTCTAAGTGGCCGATGACCTACGGCGCATCAGAGAACTGGTATTTCAAACCCGATGCCGGGCAGGTATTGGTTTCACCAGCGAATGCTGATCCTGTGCCACCGCAAGACGTACAACCTGAAGAGTTAGACATTGCTATCGCAATTGATCGCATTGAGTCTGTCACGCGCTTCAAGATAAGGCGTCCGAGTCATACGTGGGCTGGCTTGCGTTCGTTTGTCGAGGACCATGGTTTGGTGGGTGGCTTCGATGAGATACAGCCAGGTTTTTTTTGGATAGCTGCTCAAGGCGGGTATGGCATTCAAACGTCACCCGCGATGGGTGAGGCGTGCGCTGCACTTGTTCGAGGTATGCCGGTCCCGTCTGCAATTGCGGATTGGGGACTAACGAAAGAGATGCTCAGCGCCTCGAGACTGGGTTGATTAGGACCGCTTGATTCGCCATAGTTCCATCAAGTCTTTAACGAGCGGGGGCAATGAAATCAAAATCAAGAATCCAGCCAGAGGAACGGTGGTGATATAGCCAAAGCTTTTGAAAGAAATGGCCCCTATGATGCCACCGATCAAGAAGAGCGAAAAAATGATCAGATGGATTTTTAGTTTTTCACGATCAGCAACGACTCGTTTTTGCGGCATGGATGAATGATCTCTGTTCCAGTACAGCAGCCTACCGAGTTCAATCCCAATGTCGGTGACGATCCCTGTCATGTGCGTCGTTCGGATTTCCGCTTTTGAAATCTTTGTCATGATGGCATTTTGCAAACCCATCACAAAACACAACACCAAGATAGTGGTCGGAACGAAAACCTCAACCAATATATTGAGCGAATAGCCAAGCACGCCAAATAAAAGCAGTAAAACAGCCTCGAGACATAAGGAAAGCGCAAATTCGCTATGTAGATGTTTGCGCCTTGCCCAATTTACCAGGACTGCTGTGACAGCGGCACCGGACACAAAGCTAATCAAAAATGCAATACCCGCAAGCACTATGCCGATTTCGCTAATGACGAGATCATCAGCAATGCCCGAAATGATGCCGGTCATATGGGAGGTGTAGCGTTGCCCAGCAAGAAAGCCGCCTGCATTCACAGCACCCGCAACAAATGCCAGAATCCCTCCAAGGGCCCAGTTGTTTTGTTTATTACGAATCCGGTCGGTTAGGGTGACGGAAATAGTGGCGAATTGACGCAGACTCAAATCGGTTCAACTTGTCTGTTGGTGGTTGGCGATATTCGGCCGGCTTGCTTGTTGGGTCTAATCCCAAAAACAAGACTAGACCTTGTCAAGGTGTGCGTATCAAGTCTGATTGTATGGAAAATCTGTTTGTTTGTGTCGTGCGCCGTTCTTTTTGCACACTTTAAGAAGAATCACATACTAAACTTGAGTACTAGAACAATCGCTCGTTTAAATAAAAACCCACTTACCAAAGGAGTCGCTCATGTTTGAAAAGCTTTTTCATTTGCGTGCGCAGCAAACCGACGTACGTACAGAGCTAGTAGCAGGACTGACCACGTTCCTGACGATGTCATATATCTTGTTCGTCAATCCAGCGATCTTGTCCTCAACGGGTATGGACAAGGGGGCGGTATTTGTAGCCACCTGTTTGGCGGCAGCGATCGGAAGTTTGATGATGGCATTTGTTGCGAACTGGCCTGTCGGGATGGCACCAGGAATGGGGCTCAATGCCTTCTTCGCATTTGCGGTGGTGGGCGGAATGGGTTTTAGCTGGCAGCAGGCACTGGGCGCAGTGTTTATCTCCGGTCTGATATTTCTAGTACTGACGATAACGGGCATCCGTGCGTGGCTGATTGCAGGTATCCCGAGTGCTTTGCGTAGCGCCATCGTAGCCGGCATCGGTTTGTTTCTCGCGATTATTGCCTTGAGCGGAGCGGGTATTGTCGTAGCCCATCAGGCAACCAAAATCACCTTGGGTAGTCTCCACGAGCCTTCTGTCTTGTACGCGATTTTTGGCTTTTTTGTTATCTCAGCACTCGATGCCCTGCGGGTGCGCGGCGCAATCCTGATTGGCATATTGGCTGTGACGGTACTTTCAACCTTGAATGGTCATAACGAATTTGCTGGATTTTTTGCTGCACCGCCTAGCTTGTCGCCGACCTTTTTGCAAATGGACATTGCTGGTGCTCTGCAGACCGGTTTGATTAGCGTGATTATGGTTTTTGTACTCGTTGAGGTGTTCGACGCAACGGGGACATTGATCGGCGTTGCAAAGCGTGCAGGTCTTGTCACTGATGAGAAAAAGGGTAACCTCGGGCGTGCTTTGTTTGCTGACAGCACGGCTATCGTGGCGGGTGCTGCGCTAGGAACCAGCAGTACCACAGCCTATATTGAAAGTGCGGCAGGCGTACAAGCTGGTGGACGCACGGGCCTTACCGCACTTGTTATTGGTGTGTTGTTTTTAGCCGCCTTGTTTATTTCTCCGCTTGCGGGGTCAGTGCCGGCTTACGCAACAGCGCCCGCACTTTTGTATGTCGCTGGTTTAATGATGCGCG
>JBEDEU010000172.1:0-4964 GCA_041175585.1 Pseudomonadota bacterium
CGGCCATTTCTGCCACGATCCGGTCCCCTTGCTTATCTTTTGCTGCCATCACGAGCTCGGTTGCTTCTTCCCCGATTTTCTTGAGCGCTGCTTCTGGCCCTTTTGAAAAAAGCTTGGCGACGTATGACGTCGAGGGATCACCACCATGACTAGGCAGTCGGGTTTCTAGCAGGTCGGCGAGTCGTTTAAGGACTGCTTCTGGGGTGTCGGTCGTCATTTGTAAATAAGCTCAGGGTCTTTGAGTACCGGATCAACGGTAACCCATTTGAGGGTGTTAGTGCCTGACGCATCGGTTTGCGAATCGAGCCGTTGATAAAAACAGCTCGCACGGCCCGTGTGGCAGGCAATGCCTCCGAGTTGTTCAACTTTTAGCAAAATCACATCTGCATCGCAGTCTAATCGCAGTTCCAGTACACGCTGGACATGACCGGATTCTTCGCCTTTACGCCATAGACGGCTACGCGAGCGTGACCAAAAGACGGCGCGTCCGGTTTGCGCTGTTTCGGCGAGCGAGTCAGCATTCATCCATGCCACCATCAAGATCTGTCCAGTCACCGCGTCTTGCGCGATGGCCGGTACTAAGCCTTGTGCATCAAAGTGCACATCGGCCAGCCATGCGGGCACAGTGGAGTTGTTTGTCTGCGTGGACATATCAAATCCGCCTAACGGGGATCCCGCGAGACGCCATGAAATCCTTTGCCTCGCGTACGGTGAATTCACCGTAGTGAAAAATGCTGGCGGCCAGCACTGCGCTTGCGCCGCCGAGTGTTACCCCGTCGGCAAGGTGTTGCAAGGTGCCGACACCGCCGGAAGCGATGACGGGGACAGCCACTGCATCAGACACTTGTCGAGTGAGCTCTAGATCGAAACCAGATTTTGTACCGTCTCGGTCCATGCTGGTGAGTAAGATTTCACCAGCGCCGTATTCCGCCATTTTGCGGGCCCAAGCGACCGCGTCAATCCCTGTTCCTTTGCGACCACCGTGGGTGAAGACTTCCCAGGTTGGTGTGGGTGCGTCTTTCACGCGCCGCGCATCAATTGCAACAACAATGCATTGGGAGCCGTGATAATCCGAAGCCGCGCGCACGAGGTCAGGGTTAGCCACTGCGGCGCTGTTCATTGAAATCTTATCTGCGCCTGCGTTGAGCAAGCGCTGCACATCGCTGACTTGTCGCACGCCACCCCCAACGGTGAGGGGGATGAAGACTTGCGAAGCCACTTGCTCAATGATGGGCAAAATTAAATCACGGCCGTCACTTGTTGCTGTGATGTCTAAAAAAGTGAGCTCATCGGCGCCTTGCTCGTTATAGCGACGCGCAATCTCAACTGGGTCGCCAGCATCGACGAGTTGAACAAAATTGACGCCCTTAACGACACGCCCTGCTGTCACGTCCAAGCAAGGAATGATGCGACGAGTTAGTCCGCTGACCGCGCTCGGCGCCGTAGCAATGGTCATGGTGAAAGTTCGTCAGCGCGTTGTTGCGCAGCTTCGAAGTCAAGCGTGCCTTCGTAGATACTGCGACCAAGAATCGCACCCTCGATGCCTTCTTCTTCGACAGCGCAAAGCGCATCGATATCACGCAAATCAGTGACGCCACCCGAGGCAATGACGGGGATGCGGACGTGTTGAGCCAGGCGAACTGTTGCTTCGATATTGACGCCGCTCAGCATGCCATCGCGACCAATGTCGGTGTAGATAATTGCTTCACAACCGTAGTCTTCGAATTTTTTTGCTAGATCCGTGACATCGTGTTTGGTGAGTTTGCTCCAGCCATCCGTCGCAACTTTGCCGTCTTTCGCGTCAAGTCCGACGATGATGCTTCCGGGGAATGCGCCGCACGCGTCATGCAAAAACCCGGGGTTCTTGACGGCAGCGGTACCAATAATGACATACGAGATACCGAAATCGAGATAGCGTTCAATCGTATCGAGGTCACGGATGCCCCCACCGATTTGCACAGGCATTTCTGAGCCAACTGAATTGACGATCGCCTTGATGACGGCCTCGTTCTTAGGCTTTCCGGCAACGGCACCGTTAAGGTCCACGAGGTGCAGGCGACGCGCGCCCAGGTCATACCAGTGGGTCGCCATTGCGGCTGGGTCTTCGGAGAATACGGTCGCATCCTCCATGTCGCCTTGGCGGAGTCTTACACAGCGACCGTCTTTGAGGTCAATTGCAGGGATCAGCAGCATGTCATTAAGTGAACGTTGGGTTAAGGATTCCAGTCTACAAAATTACGGTAGAGACGCAAACCGAAATCAGCACTTTTTTCGGGGTGAAACTGTACGGCAAAAATATTTTCGTGCGCAACGGCGCAGGTAAACAGCACACCATACTGACTTTCGCCAACTGTCAGCGCAGCGTCGCTCGGTACGGCATAGTAACTGTGTACAAAATAAAATGGGGTTGCGTCTGGGATACCAGACCACAGCGCATGGGGGCGTTTCTGATGAACAGGATTCCAACCCATATGCGGCACTTTTAGTCGACTTGCACGATCGGTTTGCTCACCGAGCTGTTCTGCAAAGAGTGGCCCTTGGAAGCGTTTGACTTCGCCTTTGAAAATACCCAGGCTCGGTGTGTTGCCTTCGTCGCTACGCTCAAAGAGCATTTGTTCGCCGACACAAACACCCAGCAAAGGCTTGTTGCGTGCGGCACGTACAACCGCATCGCGCAAACCCGCCTCGTCCAATGTACGCATGCAGTCCGCCATAGCGCCTTGCCCGGGAAACACGACCCGATCTGCTGCATCAATATCTTGAGCGTGCTTGCACAGGCGGATGTCAGCCTCGGGTGCTGCGTGGCGCAACGCCCGTTCGACGGAGTGGTAGTTGCCCATGCCGTAGTCGACGATGGCAATGGAAGTCATACGCTACAGAACGCCTTTGGTCGACGGCACCACGCCAGCAATGCGCGGGTCGAGTTCGAGCGCCATACGCAGCGCGCGCCCGGTCGCTTTGAAAATCGTTTCGCACTGGTGGTGTGCGTTCACGCCGCGCAGGTTGTCGATATGCATCGTTAACAGAGCGTGATTGACGAGCCCTTGAAAGAATTCAATAGTCAGATCTACGTCGAAGTCACCGACACGTGCGCGGGTAAACGGCACATGAAACTGCAAACCGGGACGACCGGAAAAGTCGACAACCACCCGCGACAGCGCCTCGTCGAGTGGCACGTAAGCGTGACCGTAACGACGGATACCCGCTTTGTCGCCGACAGCCTTGGCGATCGCTTGCCCAAGCGTGATACCAACGTCTTCAACCGTGTGGTGTGCGTCAATGTGCAGGTCACCCTCAGCGTGGACGTCCAGATCGATCAAGCCGTGGCGTGCAATCTGGTCAAGCATATGATCCAGAAAAGGCACACCGGTGTTTAGCTTTTGGCGGCCGGTGCCATCTAGGTTGATCGCTACGCGAATACGCGTCTCGTTAGTGTTGCGGGTAATTTCTGCAGTACGCATGTCTTGTACTCGTGTCGTCGGACTCGATATTGTATGGCGGTCTGGACCGTTTATGACTGATGTAAGCCGTTTACTTACCTGTGAGGCGGAAACTTGCGCTTGCTGCGTGCGCAGACAGACCCTCTCCCAGAGCGAGTTCGTTGGCAATTTTGCCCAATGTTTGCGCCCCAGCGGCTGACACATGGATCAAGCTCGAGCGTTTTTGGAAGTCGTAGACCCCTAAAGGCGATGAGAATCGCGCGGTGCGTGAAGTCGGTAAGACATGATTCGGACCGGCGCAGTAGTCGCCAAGGGCTTCTGAACTATGCGATCCCATAAAAATGGCTCCGGCGTGGCGCAGACTTGGCAGCCACTCCTCTGGATGTTCGGTCGATACTTCTAGGTGCTCAGGCGCGATACGGTTGCTAATCGCGCACGCTTCAGCCAGGTCGCGCACGTGGATCAGCGCACCGCGATCACGCAGACTGGTGCGAATAATGTCGGCACGGGGCATGGTTGGCAACAGGCGCGTGATCGATGCCTCGACTGCATCAAGATATTGCGTATCCGGACAGAGCAAGATCGCCTGGGCCAGTTCATCGTGCTCGGCCTGTGAAAACAGATCCATTGCGATCCAGTCCGCAGGCGTTTTACCGTCACAAATAATCAGAATTTCACTTGGGCCGGCGATCATGTCGATCCCAACCGTGCCAAACACGCGTCGCTTGGCTGCTGCAACGTAGGCATTTCCCGGCCCGACGATTTTGTCGACGGCAGGAACGGTTTCAGTACCGTAGGCGAGTGCGCCGACCGCTTGGGCCCCACCGATCGCAAAACAACGATCAACCCCGGCAATAGCCGCCGCCGCTAACACCATGGCGTTACGTTGGCCGTGGGGCGTGGGCGTGACCATAATCACTTCGGCGACACCTGCCACTTTGGCCGGAATCGCATTCATAAGCACCGAAGAGGGATAAGCAGCTTTGCCGCCTGGCACATACAGACCGACTCGATCCAGGGGCGTAATTTGCTGCCCAAGTCGCGTCCCATCTTGTTCGACGTAAGACCAGCTTTCTTGACGTTGATGCTGGTGATAAGCCCGCACACGCTCCGCCGCAACCTCGAGTGCTTGTCTTTGGGCGGAAGGAAGGGCAGTGAGCGCTTGCTTCCACTGCTCAGCAGGAATCTCGAGAGCTGCGACGTTCGGCGCATTGACCTGATCAAACTGATTGGTGAGTTCGAGCAGCGCGGCGTCCCCTTCGTGACGCACGCGCTGCAAAATGCGCGCGGTCGCCGCTTCGATGGCGTCGTCCTGCTCCGCATCAAAAGCCAGCAGTTTTTTGAGAGTGGACTCGAAGTCGGGTGCGCTTGAGCGCAGCCTGGTGATGGTCGACATAATTACTTACGGCTCGCGCGTTCGAAGGCATCAAGGAGGGGTTGTAATTGCGCATGGCGTGTCTTGAGCGCCGCACGGTTAACCACAAGCCTTGACGAAATTGGCATGATGTCCTCAACCGCAACCAA
>JBEDEU010000173.1:0-4927 GCA_041175585.1 Pseudomonadota bacterium
CCACCACGCTGTGGACTACACGCCATACGAAGGAACTGAGCTAAATGCTTGGCCGGGCTTAACACTGAGCAATGGCGAAGTCGTTTGGGACGGCAAGAACTTCATTCCGCGTTTAGGTAAGGGGCAGTTTCTGTCTTGCGGGAAACCTACCCTCATGACTTCTTTACGCTAGGGTTGAAAGCATGCGCATACTGCTGATCAATCCGAATATTTCAACAAGCGTGTCTGAGCTGATCGATGCAGAGGCGAAGCGCTCTGCAACCGCAGGGACAGCCATTCAAACAGTTACCGCTTCGTTTGGCGTCGCGTACATCGAAACTCGTTTTGAAGCACTCATTGGCGCTTACGCCGCCGCACAGCTCGCCGGCGAACATGCCGGCACCTATGACGCGGTGGTGGTTGCAGCCTTTGGCGACCCCGGACTTGCTGGTCTTAAAGAAGTACTGCCCTGTCCTGTTGTCGGACTCACACAAGCTGCACTTGCGAGCGCCTGCTTGCTCGGCAACCGCATTTCAATTGTGGCAATCTCACGCCGCATCCGTGCCTGGTACCAAGAAACCGTCGATTCCTATGGGTTAGGTCGCCGGTTAGTCAGTATCCGGAGTCTTGACGAACCCCTTCCCAACATTGGGTCGGTTCAAGAAGACAAAGCAGCTAGCCTTCTCGCAACAGCGAACCTGTGTGTCAGTGAAGATGGCGCCGATGTCATCATTCTCGCCGGCGCTCCACTCGCCGGTCTTGCGCGCAGCTTGTCTGGGAAGCTTCCTGTCCCTGTTGTGGATGGGGTATCAAGCGCTGTTCGCCATGCCGAGACACTCATTCGCCTCAACGCCGGTCAAACAATCACGGGGAGCTTTTCTCCACCTCCAGAAAAACCGAATGCAGGCCTTCCAATCTCGATCGAAACTTTACTCTCAAACGGGCACCAACGACTTCAAGCCAACTTAAAGGACGCATCATGAACAGCAACCCTATCGCCGTTACCCGCCTAGCCGCTGCATTAGGCGCACTTCTATTATCAGCCACATGCCTACAAGCAACCGCGCAAGATAAGTTGCAGATCGCTGGTAACTTTGCAACATCCCACCCAAGTAGTGTGGCCGTTGAAAAAATATTCAAAGCTGAAGTTGCACGTCTGACCAACAACACGCTTCAAGTCGACGTATTTCCAGCAATGCAGTTGGGCGGCGCTAAAGAGAACGTTGATGGCGTCCGAGCCGGAACACTAGGCTTGACCTGGGTGGGTGCCGCTTTCATGTCGCGCATCGCGCCAGAGATCGAAGCAGTCAGCCTACCCTTTGTGTTTAAAAACCGCGAGTCAGCCTACCGTGTGATCGATGGCCCCGTCGGGAAGGCAATCGATCAAAAACTGCTAGACAAAGGCTTCGTCGTACTCGGCTGGATGGAGCTTGGTATGCGCCATGTGACCAATAGCAAAGGTCCGATCAAAACAGTCGATGACTTGAAAGGCATGAAGATTCGCATGCAACCAAACGAGACACACCTTGCATCATTTAGAGCGCTAGGTGCCAATCCGGTTGCAATGGATGTAAAAGAACTCTATTCAGCTCTTGAGCAGAAAGTTGTGGACGGTCAAGAGAACCCATACACCGTGATCGATGCTAACCGGTTCTCCGAGGTTCAAAAATACCTCTCGAACTCTTCCCACTTCTTTGACTTTATTGTTGTGGTCGCGAGTAAGCGCGTCTTCGACAAGATGAGTCCTGCCAACCAAAAAGCAGTCCGACAAGCGATGGCGACAACAGTCGAATATCAGCGCAAGTTGGCCGCTGAAGATGAACAGAAATCGCTTACGAATCTGAAAGCCAAGATGACCTATACGGAAATCCCAGCAGACACATTCGAGCAAATGCGCAAATTGACAGCTCCGGTGGTTGAAAGCGTCAAGAAACGTGCAGGTGCTGACTTGGTCAATCAAGTGCTGGCTGAGACTTCAAAATAATAAAGAGACACAACGGACCACGATGATGAGCGCAATAACCATTCCCTACGATACGAGCACAACGCTTGGCAAACTCTTTCGAGGGATGGATTTCATCCTCATCGCGGCTGTTGTAATTATTTTTTCTTTTATGGTGGGCATCGTTTCTGCCCAAGTTGCTTTACGGTACGGTCTAAACATGTCGATCGACTGGGCGGATGAGTCCGGACGCTTGGCATTTGTCTGGGTTGTCTTTCTCTCGATTCCCCTTGCGGCAGCGCAAGGGGCTCACATTGGTATAGATCTATTCGTTGACAAATTCTCCGTTAACCAACAACGGCTGGTAAAGAGGGTCACTGCAGCAGTGTGCGCGGCACTTTGCTACGCGATCGCCTGGTCCTGCGTCGAACTTTGCAGAGATCAATGGGATGAAAAAATGGCGACACTCGATATAAGTGTCGCTTACTTTTTTGTAGCAGTAGGAATAGGAATGCTTTACACAGCCATGCACCTAACACGCATCGCAATCACAGAAGCCCCCACCAAGCATGTTGGAGACGCCGAATGAGCACCTTGGTCGTCATTGGCTTCATGGCATTGGCCCTAATGGGTTTACCGATCGCTTTCGCAATGGGCTTGAGCTCCCTTATTGCGATTTGGCTCTCTGGGATTGATATCTCCATCATTCCGCAACGGATGATGTATTCCGTTAACTCTTTTCCTCTCATGGCGATCCCGTTCTTTATGCTGTCAGGTGAACTAATGATCAAAGCCGGGATCATTGAGCGCTTAATCTCCTTTGCCAATGCGCTGGTTGGTCGCGTACGAGGCGGACTTGCTCATGTCACGATGTTGTCAGGTGCGGGGCTCGCCACCGTGTCTGGCACGGCAGTATCAGACGCAAGCGCCCTCTCGGCCATCCTGGTGCCATCACTCTCAAAAATTTATGACAAGGGCTTTGCCAGTGCGATTGTTGCTGCTGCTGCAAACCTTGGGCCCATCATTCCACCTTCTGCTGCGATGATTGTGTATGCCTTCATGGCAGGTCCATCTGTCTCTGTCGGAGGGATGTTCATGGCTGGCGTGGTACCGGGAATACTCATTACGCTAGGATTTATGGCGCTGTGCTCCTGGATAACAACACGCAGAGGCTGGCACACGACAGGTGAACCGTTTCAGTTCAAGCGCTTGTGGATTGAGACCCGTCGCTCGGCCATCGTACTGTTTATGCCCTTACTGATCATCGGCGGCATTATCGCGGGTGCTTTTACAGCGACAGAGGGCTCAGCTATCTCGGTCGTGTACGCGTTGATTCTTGGCTTCTTCATTACCCGAACTTTAAAACTCACGGATCTTCCTGGCATTATTGTTAGAGCTGCCATTACGACGGCAGTGGTCGGTGCCTTAATTGCCTTCGCTTCAGTCATTACCTACCTAATGACAGTTGATCTAATGCCGCAGAAACTTTCAGAGTTACTGTTTTCTATTACCAAAGACCCGATTGTCTATCTGCTACTCGTTGCAGTATTACTGTTTATTGTGGGTATGTTTTTGGAATCAAATTCCGCCTACATTATGCTGGTTCCGCTACTGCACCCGATTGCAATCCAGTACGGCATTGACCCACTGCACTTCGGATTCCTTTTCGTTCTTAACTTAGTGATCGGGATGCTTACGCCACCCGTAGGTGTTGTTCTTTTTGTTGTGTGTGGCGTGACGGGTATACGTATGCGAGAGCTCGTCACAAACATTTGGCCCTTTGTTGCATTAATGTATGCCGTTCTTTTGCTTTGCCTGTTCTTCCCAGCAGTTGTGACGACCCTGCCTCGTGCGATGGGTTACTGACAATATTCCCTTCCCTCACCGGAGTTCATTATGTCTTTGATTAAACGCTATATCGCACCACTCGCATTAAGCAGTCTCTTTTTAGCGATGCCGACCACGCAGGCACAAAATATCACCATCAAGGTGATTGGTCAGCCGTTGGCTACTGGCAACATCCAGAAAAATCGTGAACAACCTTTCTTTGAGCAGCTCGCCGCAAAAACAGGTTTGCCAATTACGGTCGAATACAAGCCCATGGATACGCTTGGGATTAAAGACACCGAGCAGTTGCGTGTGATGAAGACCGGCTTGTTTGACTTGGTCTCGCTGCGCTTCTCGCAAAACTCACGCGACGAGCCCTCCTTGATCGGCTTGGACTTGGTCGGTGGCAGCCCAGATTACGCCACAAGCCGTAAAGCAGCTGACGCTTGGGCGCCCGTGCTTGATGCACGCTTACAAAAGCAGTTCGGCATCAAGCTGTTAGGTCACTGGCCCTTCGGTCCACAAATGCTGTTCTGTAAAAAGCCGATTGCCCAGCTTGCGGACGTGAAAGGAATGAAAGTCCGCGTCACTGATCAAATTATGGCTAAGTTCCTAGAGTCACTCGGCGCCACACCTGTACCGATGGGCTTTAGCGATGTGCATCAGGCACTATCGTTAGGCGTAGTTGACTGTGCGGTCACCGGTCCAAGCTCGGCAAACTCAGCATCTTGGACTGAGATTGTGACCCACCAATTGCCACTCGGCTTCCAAATGGGCTTTAACGGTTATGCAATTTCGCTCAAGACCTGGAGTCGTCTGAAGCCAGATCAACAAGTCAAACTGCAAGCAGCTTTTACTGAATTAACCAACGACATCTGGAAGTATTCAGAAGAGCTGTATCAAGACGCTTTGCGTTGTAACGAAGGTTCAGATCCTTGCACAACCGGTAAGAAATTTAAGGTCACTACAGCAAAGGTTTCTGAGGCAGACATCAAATTGGTTGGTAGCGTCGTAGACAAACTGTCCTTCCCAGCTTGGGCGCCAGTATGCGATAAGACTAACCCAACCTGCTCAGCAGATTGGAAGAAGGCAGTCGGTCCAATCCTCGGCGTGAAATAAGGTAACAGCATGAAAACACGGCTAGAAAGTATCTTAAGCATCCTGTTTGGCGGGATTTTT
>JBEDEU010000174.1:0-4870 GCA_041175585.1 Pseudomonadota bacterium
ATATGAAATAAATAATCTCATCACACCATTCATGAAATATAATTTCATGAATCAACCGTATAAATCTATCGTCCTATTCAATCTGATCACCAAAAATATGACACTTTCAGCCCTCGACGATCTAGATCGGCGCATTTTGGAACAACTCCAGCAAGACGCCTCTCTTACAAATCACGCTTTGGCCGAACGGGTTCACGCCTCACCCCCGACCTGTCTGCGCCGCGTTAAGCGTCTGAACGCACTCGGTGTAATCGCAAAACAAGTCGCTATTCTGGATCCAGAGAAACTTGGCGCTGCACTGACAGCCATTGTCGAAGTAACCCTCGACGTTCAATCTGCCGAGCATCTGCAGCTGTTTGAAGCCGCCATGCAAACTGAACGCTCGGTGCAGCAATGCTATCGGGTCTCAACCGGGCCTGATTTTGTTTTGATCATCCAAGTCAAAGATATGCCGGCCTATCACGCACTCGTGCATCGGGCCCTTACTGCCCAGGGCAATGTACGAAACGTACGCACCTTTTTTTCTGTGCATCGCAGCAAGTTTGAAACACTCACTACACTCAGTTAGACAGCGCACAAGCAGGTTAAGCTCTCAATATGAACAAACAACTTCGACTCGCGATTCTTGACGATTATCAGGATCTCGCACATCGCATCGTAGACTGGAGTCAGATTCCGGGGCTCTCAGTCGTCGCTTTTAAAGATCACGTCTACACCGAAGACGAGCTAGTCGCACGACTGCAAGGTTTCGATGGCGTGATGCGTATTCGTGAGCGCACAGAATTTCCGCGTTCTGTGCTGATCCGTCTGCCGCAACTCAAATTTATTCTAGCGACAGGCATGCGTAACGCACGCTCGTTAGACCTCCAGGCGACCGACGAGTTAGGCATTACCGTATCCACAACCGAAGCGATGCATCAAAGCACGGTTGAGGTGACCTGGGCTCTTATCCTCGGTCTGTTTCGCGCGATTCCACAAGAAACGGCATCCGTGCGCGCCGGCGGCTGGCAAACAACCGTTGGTGATGGCGTGGCCGGCAAGACGCTCGGCATCATCGGCTTGGGCAACATGGGAATTCCTGTTGCAAAAATTGGCCGAATCCTCGGCATGCGGGTCATCGCGTGGAGTCGGAACCTGACGCAAGAGCGCGCGGCACCTCACGATGTGGTGTGCGTATCGAAAGAAGAGCTCATCGAGACTTCCGATGTCATTACGATCCATCATCCGCTCACCGATTCAAGTCTTGGCTTGCTCGGCAAAAATGAACTCGCACGGATGAAATCGAACGCATACCTTGTCAATACGTCGCGTGCGCAAATTGTCGATGAGGATGCGCTTATCCAAGCTCTAACCGAAAGAAAAATCGGCGGTGCTGCGTTAGACGTTTTTACCTGCGAGCCTCTTCCTCAGAATCATCCCTTCAGGACCTTACCCAACGTGATTGCGACGCCTCATATTGGCTTCGTCACACAAGAAAATATGGATGAGTTCTATTCACAGTCGTATAAAAATTTGGTGGCATACCTTGCCGGCAAGCCAATCAACGTGATTAATGCAGCGCATCCTTTTTTGCCAGAGTCACAAGTTGCAAAACAGATGCACAAGAGTCCTTTGCACGTACATAAATAGATGAAAAACCCAACTACCCCGCGAGCCAAGAAGTCAACGGCTACACAAGCCCTCGAACATGATTTGCCTGGTGGCGAACGCGCCTACCGCTACATCCGACAAGCGCTTGCGAGCCAGCAACTCATGCCCGGCGATCGCCTGCGCGAGGTAGAGCTGGCAGAAATGATCGGCCTGAGCCGTACACCTATTCGCGAGGCGCTTGCGAGACTAGAGTCTGAAGGCCTCGTCGTGCATGATTCGACGCTTGGCATCATGGTTGCAGAGCTAGACTACAGCATGGTGACCGAGCTGTACTTTATGCGCGAAGTACTCGAGGGAACAGCAGCAAGACTTGCGGCACAACATGCCTCGAGCGTTGAGATTTCCTTGCTTGAAGATATGTGCGAGCAATACGCAAACTCTGTCGGCGATGATGTCCAGCTCGCAATTAGTAATCGACAGTTTCACGAAATGCTCTACAACTGCAGCCACAATAGATATCTGATCAAGATGCTAAAGACACTGCATGACACACTGACTTTGCTTGGTAACACGACACTGACAGACCCCAAGCGCGTCAAGGACACTATCAAAGAGCACGAGGCAGTTGTTGCGGGGATACGCAAGCACGATCCCGATGCTGCCGAAAAGGCACTACGTGCACATATTTACGCTTCACAAAAAATGCGTATCCGTCGACTTATCTCAAACAAATAGACACCTCATGTCTAAAAATATGACTCTGGATTTTGTGACGCTATTGCGGACTTGGTCCATTGAGGATCCGGCCCTGATCCGCGTTGCCCGTCTTTTGCTACTTGATGGATTAGCGGTGGCGCTGGCAGGCTCAGACCAGCCGGGCCCAACTCTGGCCGCGACGCTCGCTCGCAACCAAGGTGGTCACCCAACAGCCACCGTGATTGGCCAAGGATTCAAAACTTCTCTGTCTCAAGCAGCGCAGGTTAACGGGATGTCTATGCACGTGCTCGATTATGAGCCGATGTGGAATCCGCCTAATCATGCTCTATCAACCATGCTGCCTGGACTACTTGCATTAGCCGAACAACAAGAAGCATCAGGCGCTGGACCACAAGGCGGACCACTGCTTCGCGCACTCTTAAAAGGTATTGAGGCGCAGGGGCGCTTACGTCTGTCGTCGGGCCAAATTGAACCGCGCGAACTCAGTTTGCATCCACCAGGTGTCGTCGGGCCTCTAGCTTGTGCGATCGCGTGCGGAGACTTCTTAGAATTGTCTGAGGCTCAACACGTTGCTGCCGTTGGCATTGCGGCGTCACGTGCCGGTGGCGTACTTGCGAACGTGGGCTCAATGACCAAAGCGCTGCATTGTGGTGACGCTTGTCGCAGCGGAATTGAAGCAGCGTTACTCGCACAAAGCGGGTTCACCGCTGACGCAGATGCCTTATCGGGCCCACGGGGTTACGCACACGCTTACTTTGGTGAGCGCTTTGATGCATCACATCTATTAGCGCCCCTGCTCGTTGCGCGTGTGCTCACTCCTGGCCCCGCTTGGAAACTGTTTCCATCGCAGTATGCAACCCACTTTGCCATCACCGCGGCACTCGACTGCCGCGCAGAGATTGCACTACCAGAGGAAATTAAGCGGGTAGAAATTCTTACGCCAGTGATGCCGTACATCGATCGACCAAATCCTACTTCAGGCCTGGACGGCAAGTTTTCGCTTCAATATTGTGTCGTGGCGGCATTACTTGATGCACGCCTAAATCTGGATTCATTTAGCGATGCGCGACGCTTTGCGAACGATGCAAAGCATTTGCTGTCTGTCACGCAGTTAACCCAAACGGCCGAAATCTCTGGGCGGTTTGATGCCATGCACGTTGACGTGTGTGTCACGCTCACAAATGGAACGGTTGTTCGCCATCGCTGCACCGCCCCGCTTGGAAGCTGGTCACGCCCGATCGCACCCGAGGTGATTGAGAGCAAAGCGCATGACCTGATCGATCGACGTCTCTCAACACAGGCGGCAGAGAAATTTTGGGCTGCGTTTGACGCACCGCCCCACGAGCTCCGAATCTCGAGACTCATGGAATGTCTTATTGCGGATCAACCACTCGACTAATCACCGGGTGGTACGCCTCTTTGTCTCCACGCGCAGTCGCTAACTCATACAGACGTTGCACGTTTCGCGCTCCTGCCGCATCGACACCCGTTTCCTCGGCTAGCTCAAGTGCGTAGCGTAAGTCCTTCGCCGCATAGTCGACCGAAAACGCCCGCTCAGGAAAGTCGCCTGGGATCATCGCTTTCATCCCATGATTACGCAACGCGAAACTGTCCGCAGAGCCCAATGAAAGGGTTTCGAATAAAGCCTTAGGGTCCACCCCAGAACGCCGTGCGATCGCGCGAGCTTCCGCCAATGCCACAACTGTCTCAAACAACACCATGTTGTTCAAGATCTTGGTGATCTGCCCAGCCCCAACACCACCACACAAAGTAATCTCAGAGGCAAAGCAGGCGATTAAGGGCTTAACCATCGCAAATTGCTCAGGTGTTGCTCCAACCATCACAGACAAGGTTCCTGCCTCTGCTGCAGCCCTTGTTCGCGCAACGGGCGCGTCAATCAGCGTGACGCCTCGCGCCTTGAATTCCTCAAATAGTGTCCGCGTCAAATTCACGGGTGAAGTGCTCAGATCAACAATAGTCTGGCCCGCACGCGCATGCGCAAGCAAGCCATCGGCATTTCGGGCGACTTCCGCCACAATTTCACCCGAAGGCAAGGACAAAAAAACGATATCACTTGCTTGCATGACCTGAGCGACAGACTGCGCCGGGGTGACCGTAGCGCCAAGCCGAGCTAACGGAGCCGCTTGCGTATCGTAAGCAGTAACTTGCTGTCCCATCTTTTGGGCAAGGTTGCGACACATCGGCTCACCCATTACACCAAGTCCGATGAAACCTATTTTCTGAGTTGTGGTCATTTCCTGCCCCCTTTCATATCTATTACATAGATACCTTGACATCTTCGTCAGTATTCGTGAATATACATCTGTATTCAGGCGTCGCTCGAACGCTTCACCCATAAAAGATTGCCCTGTTACTGACAGGGTCAATCACGGAGACAAAACATGTTTGCTCAGCCTAACAACGGCTCACCCAGCATTGCCGCTAAAGCTTGGAAAACCGCAATCGATAAATGCTTGCTGAGCGTTATCGCTGCCTGCCTCGTTGTCGCATCACCCTTTGCCTTTTCACAAACAAGTGATTGGGCTGCTGTTGAAGCTGCGGC
>JBEDEU010000175.1:0-4868 GCA_041175585.1 Pseudomonadota bacterium
ACGAGTAACGCTGCAAACACTGCACACTTGCCTAGCCACCTGCTGGCTTTCGCCTTGCCTACGATCATTACGTCACCTATTTAGCGAGTTGAACCGACAGCATACAAAAAAAGTCTCTGCCCGGCTTAAAATGCGCCCTCTTGTAGAAAAGCCAACAATACACGTGTCCGCCTCTCTGTCCCTTTCTGATTTTGACTACCATCTCCCCGCCGAGCTGATTGCTCAGGCGCCAGCGGCGGTGCGCTCAACCAGTCGTTTGCTGCATATGGGGAGTCAGGGCCATATAGATGACCTCCGTTTTAGTGCGCTCACCTCATTACTCCGCCCCAACGACTTGCTTGTTCTAAACGACACCCAAGTCATTCAAGCCCGATTGCTAGGCAGGAAAGACACAGGAGGGAAGGTCGAAGTCTTGGTGGAGCGCATTACAGAAGAAAACCTGGCACTCGCTCATGTTCGTGCAAGCAAATCGCCGGGTGCTGGCACTTTACTGCTACTCGCAGAGGCGATCTCCGTCGAGGTATTGGGCAGAAGCGACGACTTGTTTGTGCTGAAGTTTGATCGCCCCGTGCTTGAAGCGCTCGCTCACTACGGAGCCGTACCTCTACCCCCTTACATCACGCATCAACCCGACGCACGTGACATCGAGCGCTACCAGACTGTCTATGCACGCGAGCCCGGAGCCGTGGCTGCGCCGACTGCGGGCCTACACTTTGATCAAGAGATGTTTGAGCGGCTGGATGTGCTCGGCGTAAAACGAGCCTTCGTCACACTACACGTCGGCGCAGGAACCTTTCAACCCGTCCGAGACAATAATCTCGAGACACACATCATGCATGCCGAGCGCTACACGGTTCCGCAACCGACGATGGACGCAATCGCCGAGACACGCGCGCGCGGCGGTCGGGTCATTGCGGTGGGCACGACTAGTGTCCGAGCACTTGAATCGGCAGCGCAGTTGCAGCCTGCGTTGACCGCTGCCCAGTCCGGTGACACTCGACTTTTCATCACCCCAGGGTTCCGCTATCAAGTCGTGGATGCGATGGTGACCAACTTTCACTTGCCACAATCTACGCTTCTAATGCTCGTTGCGGCTTTTGTCGGGCTCAATGAAATGAAAGCTGCTTATCAGCATGCCATCGCCCAGCGCTATCGCTTTTTCAGTTATGGCGATGCCATGTTTCTCGAACGGAAAACAACTCCATGAACGACACCGCAGACAACACAGCCACTCCAGCTAAGGTGGGGCCCACAAACGGCTTGTCGTTTGAGCTTCAGGCCACTGACGGTCTGGCGCGTCGCGGGCGTATGACGCTCAACCACGGCGTAGTCGAGACCCCGATCTTTATGCCTGTGGGCACGTACGGCAGCGTCAAAGCCATGATGCCGCATGAGCTCACCGAGGTTGGGGCCCAGATTGTTTTAGGGAACACCTTTCACTTATGGCTACGTCCGGGTACAGAGGTGATCGCCAAGCACGGTGGACTGCACGGCTTCATGCAGTGGTTCGCTCCCATCCTCACAGACTCAGGCGGCTTTCAGGTATTTAGCCTGCAGGGCATGCGCAAAATTTCTGAAGAAGGCGTGAAATTCGCCTCGCCAATTGACGGAGCCAGATTATTCCTCACTCCGGAAGAGTCCATGCGCATTCAAACTGCGCTGAGCTCCGATATTGCGATGGTTTTCGACGAATGCACGCCCTACATGATCAAAGACAAGCCAGCGACCACCGACGAGGCGGCACGGTCAATGCGCATGTCTCTGCGCTGGGCGCGTCGCTCCCGGGAAGCTTTTGACGCGCTAGAAAACCCGAACGCACTCTTCGGAATTGTTCAGGGCGGAATGTTTGAGGCTCTGCGAGATGAGTCCTTGGCAGGGCTAGAGGATATCGGTTTCCAAGGCTATGCCATCGGCGGACTGTCCGTCGGCGAACCCAAAGAAGACATGCTGCGTATCTTGAAGCATGTTGCCCCAAAATTGCCGGCCAATGCCCCCCGCTATCTTATGGGGGTGGGCACACCAGAGGACTTGGTCGACGGTGTGGCTCAAGGAATCGACATGTTTGACTGCGTCATGCCAACTCGAAACGCCCGCAATGGCTGGCTATTTACCCGTTTTGGCGATGTCAAAATCCGAAACGCCAAGTACCGGGACGACACTCAACCTCTAGATCCCAGTTGCAGCTGCCACACCTGCGCAAATTTTTCCCTTTCGTATTTGCATCATTTACAGCGATCAAACGAAATAACGGGCTCTCGGCTCAACACCCTTCACAACCTGCACTTCTACCTCACAATCATGCAGGAAATGCGAGAAGCCATCGCCGCGGGAAGGTTTCAAGCCTGGAGAACGCAATTTGCTCGAGATCGCGCCACCAAATCGTTACAATAGCCAGCGTTTCGCATATATCCAAAGGAGACCTTAATGTCTGCTCAAACAGTTCCCAGCCTCGTGCTGGCTCAAGCCACCGATACGGCTGGTTCGCTAATGGGGATGCTCCCCATTATTTTGATGTTTGTCGTTTTGTACTTTTTGATGATTCGTCCACAGATGAAGCGCCAAAAAGAGCACAAAGCATTGCTTGGCGCGTTAGCCAAAGGTGATGAGGTCATCAGCGCCGGTGGCTTGCTGGGTACAGTGACAAAAGTCAGCGACAGCTACGTCACGATTCAAATTGCCGAGCACGGCGACAAGGCGGTAGAAGTCGTTATGCAAAAAGCATCTGTGTCAGCCGTCTTGCCAAAAGGCACGATCAAGGCACTGTAATTGTTTGTTTTACCGCCCCGCCGCATGTTGCGGTGGGGTGCAATCCCTTTTGATCCCCGTCGGCAATGAACCGCTATCCCCTTTGGAAATACCTGACGGTGCTGATCGCGGTTGTGATCGGCCTGCTCTATACCCTGCCTAACCTGTATGGCGAGTCGCCAGCGGTGCAAGTCTCTAGCGCCAAGGCCACACTCAAAATCGACGCAGGTATGCTCGATCGGGTGCAAGGCATTCTGCAGCAGGCAAAGATCACCAGCGCGGGCTCCTCCTTTGATCAAAACGGTCCTGTTGGAACCGTTCGGGTCCGGTTCGCCAGCACGGATACCCAAATTCAGGCGCGTGACCTGATTGAGAAAGCACTTAACCCGAACCCAGCAGATCCGAGTTACACGGTAGCGTTGAACCTATTACCCGCGTCGCCTAGCTGGCTAAGCGCAATAGGCGCCAACCCCATGTACTTGGGACTTGATTTGCGTGGCGGTGTTCACTTCCTGCTCCAAGTCGATATGCAGGGCGCACTTACTGCTCGCTACGATTCGCTCGTGACAGACTTACGTGCCATCCTGCGCGAACAAAAGATTGAAAGCGGCGGCATCGAACGCAGCGGGATGTCGGTTGTTTTATCGTTTAACAGCACCGCAGCGCGCGACCGTGCAGTATCTGCGTTGCGCACTCGCCACCCCGATCTGCAAATGACTGAACGCACTGATGGCGCGCGCCTGCAAGTTGTTGGGGTGTTAAGTCAGGCGGCAATCACCGCTGTCCAAGCCAAAGCGCTTACGCAAAACATCACGACCCTACACAACCGTATTAACGAACTCGGCGTGGCTGAACCTGTTATTCAGCAGCAAGGATCAGACCGTATCGTCGTTCAGCTACCTGGCGTTCAAGATGTGGCGAAAGCCAAGGACATTCTGGGCCGTACTGCCACGCTTGAAATCCGTATGGTCGATGACACCCCCGCCGCCGCAAGTGCGCTGGCCGCTGGAACGGTGCCTTTCGGGCTTGAGCGTTATCAAGACCGCGACGGTCGCCCCATTCTCGTTCGACGCCAAGTTGTTTTGACCGGCGAGAATCTGCAAGATGCGCAAGCAGGTCGTGACAGTCAATCACAACAGGCTGCAGTGCACCTCACGCTCGACCAAAAAGGTGCGCGTATTTTTCGCGATGTCACTCGTGACAACGTCGGCAAACGCATGGCAATTTTGCTGTTTGAAAAGGGTCGCGGCGAAGTCGTCACAGCACCTGTGATTCGCGGTGAAATCCCTGGTGGACAAGTCCAAATCTCAGGCAGCATGACTGCAGAGGAAGCCGCAGATACGGCGCTGCTGCTGCGCGCTGGCTCACTGGCTGCGCCCATGGAGATCATTGAAGAGCGCACAATCGGACCGAGCCTGGGCGCAGACAATATCGCCAAGGGCTTTAACTCAACACTCTACGGTTTTATCGGCATTGCAATCTTCATGCTGATTTACTACCACCTGTTTGGTGCGTTCTCGACTGCCGGCTTGGCTCTTAATATTCTGCTCTTGCTGGCTATCCTATCGATGCTACAAGCAACGCTTACCTTGCCAGGCATCGCGGCGATCGCGCTGACCTTAGGGATGGCGATTGACGCGAACGTGCTGATTAATGAACGGATACGTGAAGAGTTGCGTAACGGCGAATCACCACAAAACGCCATCCATCTAGGATTTGAACGCGCCTGGGGCACGATTCTGGACTCAAACCTGACCACGCTGATCGTTGGCGTTGCGCTCTTGGTCTTTGGCACAGGTCCCGTGCGAGGTTTTGCGGTTGTGCACTGTCTGGGAATTCTGACCTCGATGTTCTCAGCGGTTGTCGGTGTGCGCGCCCTAGCCAATCTCTGGTACGGCCATAAAAAGAAGCTCCAATCGATTTCGATTGGAACAGTCTGGAAACCAAAGGACTGACATCATGGAATTATTCCGAATCGGACGCACCATCCCGTTCATGCGCAATGCGCTGGTGCTTAACGCCATTAGCTTCTTAACCTTTGTTGCAGCAGTATTTTTCATTGCAACCAAAGGTTTTCATCTGTCGATTGAGTTCACGGGTGGAACAGTGATGGAAGTGAACTA
>JBEDEU010000176.1:0-4840 GCA_041175585.1 Pseudomonadota bacterium
GCGATGGTCGCCAACGTCGTCAAAGGTAAGGGCGCGATGCCTGCTAAAGGCGGCAACCCAGCTTTAGATGACTACGAAATCGCCCGTGCCGTGGTTTACATGGCAAACAGTGCTGGCGGCAAATTCGAAGAACCTGCCGCTCCTGCACCACAAGCACCCGCTGCAAAATAAGTTGTAGCGTCAGGCGGTCGTGAGCGACCGCCCTAGTTGCACACGACGCTGCAACCACAAACTTGGGCGATACCGAGGGTCTCCTGTGACCCGTTGCATATTGCGCAAGATTTCAAGTATGTGCTCGGCGCCTAAGGCATCACCAATCGTCAAAGGCCCTTGCGGATAACCCAGTCCCAAGTTCACCGCACGATCAATATCCCCGGGTGTCGCAATGCTCTGTTGAGCAATGTCGCAAGCGATGTTCACAATCATCGCAACAACACGCTGCGCGACGAACCCAGCCGAATCCTGCACCACACTCACCCGAATACTGTCACTGCCGAATAAGGCATGTGCCAAATCACGCCATTTCGGCTGCGTGGCGGGAGACAACATAATCGTACGACGTTTACTCAGATCAAAATCATGCAACGTATCGAGACCAACTGTACGTTCTGGATCGAGTCCCTGCTCCGCGACACACGTAGAAACATCCAAACCAAAAGGGGTCACAATCAGCAAATCTTCGGGGCCTGGCTTCGTGCCAGTTTGTATCCTGGCCCCTAGTCGCTTGAGCAACTGTGTCGCTCTTGCGTGACCTAAGGCATGCGCTGGACTCACCCACACGTTACAAGGCTGCGTCAGCGCTGGTGACGGAGGCTCAAGCGTTACCTGTTTTTGTCCATCAGCATAAGCGTAGAAGCCTCCTTGAGACTTACGGCCATACAGACCACCCGCCACGCGCACCGTACCAATGGGTGACGGCCGAAAGCGTGGCTCATCATAGAACTGCTGGTAGATTGACTCCATGACAGCATGTGAAACATCCAGCCCGGTCAAGTCCATCAGCTCAAAGGGCCCCATCTTGAAGCCAGCCTGCTCGCGCATGATCGCGTCAACCGTTTGAAACCCCGTGACACTTTCCTGAACAATACGAAGGCCCTCAGTGTTCATCCCGCGACCAGCGTGATTGACAATGAAACCTGGCATATCTTTTGCACGTACTGGTGTATGTCCCATACGTACTGTTAACGCCATCAACGCATCACCCACAGCAGGATCGCTGCGCAATCCATCAATCACCTCCACTACCTTCATCAAAGGTACTGGATTGAAAAAGTGATAGCCTGCAACGCGCTCAGGCTTAGCGCAGACGGCGGCGATCGACGTAATCGACAAAGACGAGGTGTTAGATACCAGATAACAGTCGGCTGATACGACTTTTTCAAGCTCAGCGAAGAACTTCTGTTTAACGTCGAGGCGCTCAATGATCGCCTCAATCACCAAATCACAATCCGCAAGCGAAGCGAGCTCTTGAGCTGGGTGAATATTTGCGAGCGCCAGATCCGCCTGCTCTTGCGTCAACTTAGCCTTTGCAACCAAGGTAGCCCACGTCGCAGCTAACGCCTCTCGCGCAGCAGCAGTTGCCTGTACGTTTGTGTCATATAGTCTTACCTGCAAGCCCGCCTGTGCTGCGATTTGGGCAATACCGCGTCCCATTGCACCCGCACCCGCGACACCTACTGTTTTAATCGTCTTCATACTATTGTTTCCTGTTGCATAATATTTACATTCATCATACCCGCAAGGACTCACCATGAGCACGGCTACTTTGGACAACACCTCCACCAACGCACTCGCACAAACTCTCGCGCAAGAGCTTCGCACTTGGATTGAATGTGAATCGCCCTCAAACGACCCGGCAGCCGTCCATCGGATGGCGCAAATCGTTGTCGCCAAAGCCCGAGCGGCCGGTTTGCAGGTCACCCTCAGCGAAATCGGTGACACAAAGCTGCCAATGATTGTTGCCACCAATCGTGCCCCTGGCGATACACGCCAAGGCCTTCTTTTATTGGCACATATCGATTCGGTGCATCCGATCGGCACACTCAAGACCAATCCCTGCCGTATTGAAGATGACAAGCTTTACGGCCCTGGTGCCTTCGACATGAAGGGCGGTGCGTTCTTGGCGCTCACCGCACTGGGCGAATTCTCAAAGCCAAACTCCACCAAACTCCCCGTCGACTTCCTGCTCGTCCCCGATGAAGAGGTTGGTAGCCATGCATCGCGCACGTACATCGAGGATTTCGCGAAAAAGGCGCGTTACGCCCTAGTACCTGAGCCGGCACGACCAAATGGTGGGCGTTGCGTCACAGGTCGCAAAGGCACCGGCATGCTCAAACTCATTTGTACCGGTCGGCCTTCGCATGCTGGGATGGCACACGAAAAAGGGCGTAGCGCAATTCGCGAAATGGCGCATCAAATTCTTGCCCTGGAAGCGATGACAGACTACACCCGTGGCATCACGGTGAGCGTGGGTACCATTAGCGGCGGCACTGTCACAAACACCGTCCCATCTCACTGCGAAGTCATGGTTGATTTCCGAATCCCGGACGAAGCGGCGGGCGAAGAAATCGTGGCGCGCATTCAGGCCCTAAAGCCGCACGATCCAGATGTCACGCTCACAATTGATGTTGAACTCAACCGTCCTCCCATGGTGAAGTCACCCGAAGCAGACAAGTTGCTACAAAGACTCAAACAGTACGCAACGCCTTGTGGTTTTGATCTCGACGAGGCTCCTGTTTCAGGCGGTGGCAGTGATGCCAACTTCACCTCCGCAGTTGGGTGCCCTTCGATCGACGGCCTAGGCGCAGAAGGTGATGGCGCGCACACTTTACGTGAGCACGTATTCGTTTCGGCCTTGCCACGTCGACTAGAGTTTTGGCGCAACACCTTGGCGAATATTGAATAAAGCAAAGGCACGATGCATATAGAGCATTCCGTGCCTAGCTTGTCTTATTCAACATCGCACGCAGCATATCCAGACGATTTTTGGGACTTAAGGTGTCGGGCTGCAGCTGCAGCTCGGCTGCCGACAAACCCATCTCTTCTATAAATCGGGAAGGCTCACGCACCAGATCTTCGCGAGCGCGTCGGCGCTTTTGGCACCAACTCAAGTGCAAACTACGTTGTGCACGTGTAATACCGACGTACATCAAACGTCGCTCTTCCTGAATACGCGAAGCCAATGCATCGGCAACTTTTGTCGGATCGACATCTTCATCATCGCGACCCATATGTGGCAATAGGCCTTCCTCTACCCCTAATAAGTAGACATGGGGGTACTCCAAACCCTTGGAAGCGTGAAGTGTGGATAGTTTTACGGCATCGGGTTCTTGCTCATCTCCACGCTCAAGCATCGTCACCAAGGCAACGTGCTGCACAAGATCCAATAGACCCATCGCATCCGCATCGGCTTTACGCTTGAGCCAACCGACCAGCTCAAGCACGTTCTGCCAACGGGACTGAGCGGCTTTTTCGTCGAGTGTGTCGTACAAATAGCGCTCATATTGAATCGCGCTAAGCAGATCATCCAGAATCACGCCCGCAGGTTCTGCAGCGGGCACTGGCTGCCCTATTTCTCCGCGACCAGCTCGAAAACGTATTCGATTGATAAATTCCCCAAAGGTGCGCAACGGCTCAAGCTGACGTGTGGCTAGACTTGCCTCAACCCCCTGCTCAAAGAGCGCCTCAAATAAAGAAATCTGACGCTCACCCGCGTATTGCCCTAAGGTCTGTAGTGTTGCCTGCCCGATTCCTCGCTTTGGTGTCGTTGCTGCGCGAATGAAGGCCGGATCGTCATCTTCGTTCGCAACCAATCGCAGGTAGGCCAACACATCGCGCACTTCCGCCTTATCAAAAAAACTCTGCCCGCCAGAAATTGTGTAAGGAATATGTAGATTACGCATCGCCTGCTCAACAATACGAGCCTGATGATTCCCGCGATACAACACAGCAAAGTCTTTCCAGGATGCACGCTTTTCAAAGCGGGCGGCTGATATCTTCATGGCAACATTCTCGGCCTCTGCCTCATCGTTCGCCATCGCCGTGACGCTAATAGCGTCTCCCATCCCGTGTTCAGACCACAACTTCTTTTCAAAAAGTTTTGGGTTCTTCGCAATTACGTGATTCGCTGCGGCTAGGATGCACTGACTCGAACGATAGTTTTGCTCAAGCTTAATCAACCGGATTTGTGGGTAGTCAGTTGTCAGCTTTGCCAGGTTTTCAATCGTGGCGCCCCGCCAAGCATAAATCGCCTGGTCATCATCACCTACTGCAGTGAACATGGCACGCACACCGGTCAACCATTGAACGAGTCGATATTGACACACGTTTGTATCTTGGTACTCGTCCACTAACAAATAACGTACACGTTGTTGCCAGCGTTCACGCACCTCTTGGTGCTGCTCAAATATTTTGGCAGGCAAGGCAATCAAATCATCAAAATCAACTGCCTGATATGCCACCAGTGTCGCGTTGTAGCTGCGATACACCTTTGCCGCCTCGACCTCGCTTGCAGTGGAGGCCAGGTTTGCGGCGCCATCCGGATCGATCAACCCGTTTTTCCAGAGCGAAATCGTTTGCTGTACCGAACGCAACCTGCCACGATCCGTCGTTGCCAAAAGGTCTTGGATGATCGCCATGGCATCATCCGAATCAAAAATCGAAAACTGTGGCTTCAGACCTGCAAAACGCGCTTCTTCCCTGAGGATACGCACTCCAAGCGAATGAAACGTACTGATCGTCAGACCTTTAGCTAGCGATGGATCAACCAACAACTTGACCCGATCTTCCATTTCACGGGCAGCTTTGTTGGTGAAAGTGAGCGCAACCACATTACGTCCCG
>JBEDEU010000177.1:0-4840 GCA_041175585.1 Pseudomonadota bacterium
TGAGGCGGATTCGCCATCGAGTAGCTACGGCGCTTACCGTCCTTCAGAATCAGCTCGACATACTGGCCAGCATAAAACTTGAACGTTTCGGTTGCGGGCAATTGAAGCTGTAGGACCGCAACATCAGAGGCTGGACGCGTCATGGAAGTGACCCGTGACGGCAGTTTGCGGACCTGAATATCAGAGGCCAAGCGAATTTCGCGTGACTCGACCACAAGGTCGCTTGTCGCACGTGCCTGACAAAGCAAGGTGTAACCCGCCTCGCGTTCTTCTGGGCTGAGCACGACCTCTGCGCTGGGAACTGGCTGTATGGAGCCTGAAACAACTTTTGCTTTGCAGGTCGAGCAAGCGCCGCTCCGACAGCTATAGGGCAAAAGAATGCCTGCGGCCAAGGCCGCATCCAAAACGGTCTGCTCTGCAGTCACCGTAAATTGATGTTGGCTGGGTTGAATAGTGACTTGAAACGACATGAGTCTGACTGCCCTAAAAGATTCAGAGATACCTTACTTCGCATTTTACTTTCAAAGAACAGGTGAAAGCACCGGATTTTTGGAACGAATGTCTAGCAGCTTACCTTTACGAGCACGCTTGGAGATGTATTCGCCTAGCTGGGCCCCGGACACAACGTCTTCGACCTGTTTATTCCGGTAGAGCCCCACCACACGCATACCCGCCTTGGATAAAGGAACACACTGCGCCAGCTTGTCTGGCGCATCGATGCCCATCAGAATCGTCCCACGCCCCCCGGAGCCAAGCGTCTTGACCTCGTCAAGTGGAATCACCAGCAGGCGCTGACGGGTTGACATCAATGCCAAGTTAATCGCACCCTCGAACACTGGAACCGGACGTATCAATGCATCCTTATCCTCGAGCGTGATGAACTGCTTGCCAGCACGCTGTCTGGAGACCATATCGGAGACCTTTGCGATGAAGCCGAAGCCTTGCTCAGTCGAAAACAGAAAGCGTGACTCGGCGCTGGCAGCGAGCATATGCTCAATTTGGCTCCCAGGTGCCAGATCAATCATGGAAGTCACCGGCGCGCCGTCACCACGCGCGGACGGCAAGCCGGATACCGGAACAGAATAGGCTCGGCCATTGCTTCCTAAAGCAATCAATGTATCGGTGCTTCGGCACTCAAAGACACCATAACAATCATCACCCGCCTTGAAGTTAAATTGGGATGCATCATGACCATGGCCTTGCCGCGCACGCAACCACCCCTTCTGGGAGACGATCACGGTGATCGGTTCATCGAGTACACGTACTTCCATGACAGCCCGCTCAGCGACCTTGATCAGGGTGCGACGCGCGTCACCGTACTGCTTCGCATCAGCTTCGATTTCTTTAACAATCAGACGCTTCAAGGCGCTCGGTTGATCAATCAGTTCTTTGAGCTTTTCTTGCTCTGCACGCTTTTCAGATAGCTCCTGCTCGATCTTGATGCCCTCAAGGCGCGCAAGCTGACGCAACCGCATATCAAGAATGTCATCGGCCTGCCGCTCTGTGAGCTTGAAGCGTTTCATCAACGCAGCGCGCGGCTCGTCAGACTCGCGAATGGTCTGAATCACTTCGTCGACGTTCAGATAAACCAGCATCCGACCTTCGAGAACGTGAATACGATCGCTAACCTTGTCGTAGCGGTACTGGGTGCGGCGAAGAACCGTATCGGTCCGGAATCCAATCCATTCAAGCAGCGCCTGGCGCAAGCCTTTCTGGCGTGGCCGATGGTCCGTCCCAATGCAAACCAGATTGATCGGCACGCTTGTTTCCATGCTGGTTTGAGCAAGCAAGGTGTTGACGAATTCGTCGCGATCAATTTTGGATGTCTTCGGTTCAAACACCAAACGCACGGCAGCATCTTTACCCGACTCGTCACGCACGGCGTCTAGCAGCGCGAGCATCTGTGATTTCGTCTGTTGCTGCTCTGGCGTTAGACTCTTTTTACCGGTTTTAACTTTCGGATTAGTCAGGTCTTCGATTTCTTCCAGCACACGCTGACAAGAAGCACCTGGTGGCAATTCGTGCACAACCAACTGCCACTGGCCTCGCGCCATTTCTTCGAACTGCCAGCGTGCGCGCGCCTTGATCGAGCCGCGTCCCGACTGGTAGATCTGAGCGATCTCTGCAGCAGGCGTAATGATCTGTCCGCCCCCAGCGAAATCTGGCCCTGGAACCATTTCAAACAAGGCGTCATCGGACAAGCTTGGCTGTTTGAGCAACGCAACGCATGCTTGCGCAATTTCACGCAAATTATGCGCCGGAATTTCCGTTGCCATGCCGACGGCAATGCCCGAGGCACCGTTAAGCAACATCACCGGCAAGCGGGCCGGCAGCATTTGCGGCTCTTGATGGCTACCGTCGTAATTAGGAACGAAATCTACCGTCCCCTCATCGAGCTCCTCAAGCAACAGACGGGCGAACGGCGTTAGGCGCGCTTCGGTGTATCGCATCGCAGCCGCGTTATCACCATCCCGCGAACCAAAGTTGCCCTGGCCATCAATCAAGGGGTAGCGCAAAGAGAACTGTTGCGCCATGCGCACGAGCGCATCATATGCAGCCTGGTCTCCATGCGGGTGATACTTACCTAGCACATCACCCACAACTCTAGCGGATTTGACGGGCTTGGCGCCCGACTGCAAGCCCATCGCTTGCATGGCGTAGAGGATTCTGCGCTGTACAGGCTTCTGTCCATCACCCACATCCGGCAAGGCACGACCACGCACCACAGATACGGCATAGTCCAGATACGCCTGCTCGGCGTACAAGCCTAGCGTCAAAGAATCGTCTGATGACGAAGGGTCAAATAACCCAGGTTGAGCACCATCATTCATTTAAATATCAACCTCTGCAAGATTACCCTTGTCTTCAAGCCACGTACGGCGAGCACCAGACTCGCCCTTACCCATCAACATATCGAACATGCGCGTGGTCGCGTCAGGATCAAGCGACCCATACCCGACAGGCAGCATGCGTCTGGTATCGGGGTTCATGGTGGTTTCCCACAACTGCTCGGGACTCATTTCGCCAAGACCTTTAAAACGGCTAATGTCCCAGGATCCCTCCCGGACCCCTTCTTTACGCAGCTTGTCCTGAACAACCTCGAGTTCTCCGGCATCCAGGCAGTAAATTTTGCGCGCTGGACGCTTACCCAGCGAGGGGACGTCTACGCGAAACAGTGGGGGCCGGGCGACGTGCACATGTCCGAGCTCAACCAGGCGCGGAAAGTGTCGATAAAACAGCGTCAACAACAACACTTGAATGTGAGAGCCGTCAACGTCAGCGTCCGACAAGATACAAACCCGGCCGTAACGCAAACCGGACAGGTCCGGCGTGTCGTTGGGGCCGTGTGGATCCACACCGATTGCGACTGAAATATCGTGAATTTCGTTATTGGCGAACAAACGGTCGCGATCGACTTCCCAGGCATTTAACACCTTGCCACGTAAGGGCAAGATGGCCTGAAACTCCTTGTCGCGTCCCATTTTGGCCGAGCCCCCGGCCGAGTCACCCTCCACAAGAAAGACCTCTGTGCGTGATACATCAGAGGACTCACAATCAGTGAGTTTGCCTGGCAGCACCGCAACACCGGAGCTCTTGCGCTTCTCCACCTTTTGGGCGGAACGCGCACGCGCCTGAGCCTGCCGAATCGCTAACTCAGCCAGCTTTTTGCCGTACTCCACGTGGGTATTGAGCCAAAGGTCGAGTGAGGTGCGGACAAATCCGCCGACCAAACGCACTGCATCCCGGCTGTTGAGTCTTTCTTTGATCTGCCCCTGGAACTGCGGGTCAAGGACTTTGGCTGAGAGAACAAAGCTTGTACGTGCGAAAACATCTTCAGGGAGTAATTTGACGCCCTTGGGCAGCAAGCCATGCAACTCGGCAAACGCTTTCACGGAAGCGAATAACCCTTCGCGCAGGCCGGATTCGTGCGTCCCCCCCGCTGGCGTTGGGATCAGATTCACATAGGACTCGCGAACGACATTCCCCTCATCAGCCCAGGCAACAACCCACTGCGCGCCCTCGCCATCTGCAAAGCTCTCGTGGTCCGCACCGGCAAACTGCTCACCACCAAAAAGCGGCACGCGCAACTCAGTGCCATCTAACGCTTCGGTCAGGTATCCAGCCAAGCCATTTTCATACTGCCAAGTCTTGGTGTCGCCCGTTTTTTCGTTGATCAGGCTGACCTTGACGCCCGCCATCAGCACGGCCTTACTGCGCAACAAGTGCGTGAGCTCATTGAGCGGAATGGCAGCAGAATCAAAAAAGCTTGCGTCTGGCCAAACTCGTACACGCGTACCGGATTTTTTACGTAAAAGCTCTGGCGCAAGCTTAAGTGCCTCGACCACGGCACCATCACCAAAGACCATGCGATGCGCACCGCCCTCTCGCCAGATAACAAGCTCAAGCCGTTTAGACAGCGCATTCGTCACCGACACACCGACGCCGTGGAGTCCTCCGGAGAATGCGTAAGCACCACCGCCCTTCTTATCGAACTTTCCACCGGCATGCAGGCGCGTGAATACGAGTTCGGCAACGGGTGCCTTCTCTTCCGGATGGAGCCCGACAGGAATGCCGCGACCGTCGTCCTCGACAGTCACACTGCCATCGGTATGAAGCGTGACTTGAATTTGCTTACCAAAACCCGCTAGCGCTTCGTCGGCCGCGTTATCGATCACTTCCTGAATGATGTGTAGGGGATTTTCGGTACGGGTGTACATACCGGGGCGCTGGCGCACGGGCTCAAGCCCTTTTAATACCCGAATAGATGATTCGTTATACGACTGATTACTCAAGTTATCCCCAACTGCGGTAGAAAAGAGGGTCATTTTACGGAAAATGC
>JBEDEU010000178.1:0-4817 GCA_041175585.1 Pseudomonadota bacterium
CGTTATCGTCGTGCTGCACCAGGACCCAATCCGCTGTGAAGCCAAAACTGACTGCACGTGCAGTCAGTCCACCAGCTGAAAGCTGAACCTGATAGGGGGCAAAAGTAATCGTGCCCTCAGGTATGGGATTGGCAGCTTGGTTCAACCAAGCGCGTGCAAACAACGTGTGGGCGTATGGCAGCGGCACTGCGTGACGGCCCATACAAAAAACGATAGGCCAGATGTCAACCAAGGCTAAACCGGCACCCTCCGCGCTCTCAGGAACGAGTGCATCAGCGAAACCTGCAGACAGCATTGTTTCCCATAAGGCAGCACGATCCGCACTACCCTGCTCGACACTACGGATCACACTTCCGCTGCACTCTTGGGAGAAGAAACGATCAGCTGATTCATAAAATGAGTTTTGCATGAGGATCACCGTAAGCCGAGACCGCGGGCAATGATTCCCCGCAGAATTTCGCGCGTACCACCGCGCAGAGAAAAGGTCGCACCCATCTGTTCAAGATAGCCTAAGGTACGCAGCAAATCGCCGGATGCAACAAAGTCTGGCCGAGCCCCCAACCAATTCGCGATTTGACGAATCAACCGCTGCTCAAAATCTGTACCGTAATCTTTAACAACTGAAGCGTCGATCGCAGGGCTTTCGCCTTCGACCAATTTTTGCGTCACAGCCAACGACAGTGCGCGCAGCACAGACATTTCGGCAGCGAGCGCACCAACGAGGGCTTGTGTCTCTGTGTCGGTAATTTTTTGTGCGCGCACTTGTTCGAGCCAGCAATCCAGCAAGGCGATACTCGAGTAAATACGTTCAGGACCACTGCGCTCAAATGCGAGCTCAGCATTGACCTGCTCCCATCCCTGCCCCTGCGTACCGACTAAGGCGTCTGGACCGAGCTTGACGTTATCAAAGAACACTTCTGAAAAATGCGCGTCTCCGGCCATATCAACAATCGGCCGTATCGTGACACCAGGCAGCTTCAGATCAATGATGACCTGAGAAAGTCCTTTTTGTCGGTCAGTGGTCTCACCCGATGTCCGCACCAAAGCAATCATGTAATCGCAGCCGTGGGCGTTGGTCGTCCAGATCTTACTGCCGTTAAGCAACCAACCATCATCCGTTGGCGTAGCGCGCGTGCGAATGCTCGCCAAATCAGAGCCAGAACTCGGCTCGCTCATTCCAATACAGAAAAACGCTTCTCCGCGGCAGATGCGAGGAATATAAAAGGCTTTTTGCGTATCAGTCCCGTAACGCAAAATCAAAGGCCCACTTTGCCTGTCAGCGATCCAATGCGACGCGACAGGCGCGCCAGACGCCAACAACTCTTCAGACAACACGAACCGTGAGAAAAACCCTTTGCCCGACCCGCCATACTCAGCGGGAATCGTCAGGCCAAGCCATCCTTTGGCTGCAAGCCGCCGACTAAAGTTGTCATCGGTACCCATCCAAGAGCGGGATTTAATGTGCGCAGGCACATCCTGCATTTCTTTCTTTAAAAAGGCGCGAACTTCGGTGCGAAAAGCACGCTCTTGTTCGGGAACCTGGGTGAACTCTAATGCGGTAAGCATATTCGTACGTGTCCGGAAATAAGGGAAATTCAGCCGAGTATGCCTCGGTTATCTGGCCGCAATATACTAGGAATACAGAGACCTCGATTCAAGCTCTGATTGTATGGGTTTGAGTGCTCCGGGGCCAATCACTAAGGATAAAGACATGAGTGAGACTAAGCTATTAGGCGCGGGATATATCTGGCAAGAATTGGCCGTCGGACAAAGATTTAGAACCTACCGCCGCACCATCACCGAGACGGATATTGTGAATTTCATTAGTGTCACGGGAATGCTCGAGACTATTTTTATCGACACGACCTTCTCCCACGGCGCAATGAAAGGCCGGCCAGTACCTGGTGGGCTGACCTACGGCCTGATTGAAGGCCTCTTGATGCAAGGAATGGTGCAAGGAACCGGCCTAGCGCTGCTCGAGGTACACAAAAAAATCTTGCACCCAGTGATCGCAGGAGACACGGTTTGGGCGGAGGTAGAGGTCACTGGGATCCGTCCCACCTCAAAAAACAACCGGGCTGTCGTGACGTCTCGTGTGGATGTCAAAAATCAAAACAATGTGGACGTGATGACCTATACGGCAGTCAGAATGCTAGCCGGCGAGCGCCACTGAGCGTAAGCCTAGTCAGAGTCGCTGAGCGGAGCCATAAACAGCGTTAACGCACTGGCGCCGGCAGCGACAAGCCAAAAAAAGAAAAAACCTGCGGCGTATAAAAAATCACGCTCTAGTCGGATATAACCAAAAATCGCGACGTCCAAGGGATCAACGAGTGCAAAGACCACTGCACTCGCTACACCTGCCATCAGGAATGATGGCCATAAAATCCACATTAGCACTCGCCATTTCATGGCAGTCTCCGGTTAACGGGCTTGCGTTGTCGGCTGAGTGCCGGAATGTTGCTCAACAACGAGCCCACGCTTTAACCCACCATCAGCAATGGCTTGATCAGCAAAGTTTGAAAATGCTAACGTGATTGTGATGACACAGCCAACAATCGCCAGTGCGGGCCCAGCCATCAGCAGCCACGTCCAGCGCTCACGCCACCAAGGTGTAGGCGGAGGCTGCGTTGAAACCAAGGTCACTCCATTGGTCGCTTGTTGCATGATGATTCCTTAGTTAGGGACAATAAAACTCGATTTTTCACGAATTTCAGTCAAGAGTTTCCCCTCAGGGGTTGTAGATTTTGTAACAAATGTGATCGGATGGGGACCCGGCGTCATACTTCCCGCAGGCGCTCTGACCACGACAGCAACAATACGGTTCGAGGCGCTCGCCATTTCCAGCGCTGTACTTGACATAGCCCCATCGACAATTTTCAATGTCAAGCCTGGGGCACCTTCAACACTGAGCGCCAAATGCAGAGAGTCCTCAGAGGCATTAAGCATTTGCAAACGATATACGTTTTCAATCAAACCACCTGCAACCTCTCGACCTAGCATGCCCCGATCACGAATGACATCGACTCTAAGTGTTGTGCGCGTCGCAAGTGCACCAATAAATACCGACACGAGAACCAACATTAAAACTGAATAAATAAATACCCGAGGACGCAAGACATGACGTCGGACATCTTTGGTCTTGAGCTTTTCTTGCAAAGCGCGCTCAGAAGTGTATCGAATGAGCCCAGTTGGGTACTCCAGCTTATTCATCACCTCATGACAGGCATCGACGCAGGCTCCGCAACCGATACACATGTACTGCAGACCGTCACGTATATCAATCCCAGTCGGACAGACCTGCACGCAAATACTACAGTCAACGCAATCACCTAAGCCCTGCGCTTTGTAGTCGGCTTTCTTGGAGCGCGCGCCACGCGGGTCGCCTCGCTCCTTGTCGTAGGTGACAACTAACGTGTCTCGATCAACCATGACGCTCTGAAATCGAGCATAGGGACACATGTACTTGCAAACTTGTTCGCGCAAAAATCCCGCATTACCCCAAGTGGCAAAGCTATAGAACAACAACCAAAACCATTGCCAAGGCCCAAGCGCAAAGGCCATCAAATCAGTCATCAGACCGCGAATCGGCGCAAAGTAGCCAATAAACGAGAAGCCAGTCCACACAGCCACAGCCAACCACAGCAGATGCTTGGTCGCTTTAACGCGCACCTTGTGTAGCGACAACGGCGACTCATCAAGCCGAATACGCTTGATGCGATCCCCTTCTATACGACGCTCGATCCACATAAAAATTTCGGTATAAACCGTCTGCGGACAGGCATAGCCGCAGAATAGCCGGCCAGCAACAGCCGTGAACAGGAAGAGACCCAGTGCAGAAATGATGAGTAAAAGCGTCAGATAAATCACATCTTGCGGCCAAAGCACCATACCGAAGATATAAAACTTACGCGCACCCAGATCAAACAACACTGCCTGTCGATCATTCCAATTGACCCACGGCAAACCGTAAAACAGCGCCTGGGTAAGTACCACTAACGCGATACGCCAACGCGCAAAAAAACCAATGACTGATCGGGCATAGATTTTTTGTCGTACGTCTATAAGTGTGTGTTCAACTGTATCCGCACCGTCGATACGATCCGCTGCGCCTAGCGGCCGCCAGGCTAGTGGCTCAACAACGGCCGCGTCGGCACTACTGACTTTTGGATCAATCGACACGCTTGAACCTCACTTCGACGCGGCGGTGTTCATGGCGGCGGAACCTGTCACATCCCGTCCACCTGAGAGACCCCAAACCCAAGCGGTCAGCAAACGGATTTGCTCTGGGGTCAACAAATGCTCTTGTGCGGGCATACGGTTATTACGTCCGTTAAGGATGCTATGCACAATCGTGGCCTCAGAACTGCCGTATAGCCAGACATCATCTGTTAGGTTAGGCGCGCCTAAGGCTTTATTGCCCTTCCCATCTGCGCCATGGCATGCGACACAGTTATTGAGATATTCGCGCTTGCCGCGAATGACACGGATCTGATCGTGCGCAAGGCCAGACAGTGAACGAACGTATTGGGCGATGTCACCTGCCGTACGACCATCGACTGATTCTTTAAAACCAGGCATCACGCCATTACGACCGTTGGTAATTGAGGCCTGTAATACTTCGGGTGTTCGACCGTACAACGAATCGCCTTCAACCAAATTTGGAAAGCTAGTCGCACCCTTCGCATCTGAACCATGACATTGCGCGCAATTATTCAAAAACAGACGCTGCCCGATCACACGTGCTTCGACATCGGCTGCGATTGCGGGAATATCCATCTTCGCAAATTTTTCATAAACAGGTTTAACCTGAGCATCCA
>JBEDEU010000179.1:0-4797 GCA_041175585.1 Pseudomonadota bacterium
GCTGGGAGCTCTTTGATCGTCAGCAAGCATCCTATCGCGCAGGGGTTTTGTGTCCTGGCACCACGACCGTCGCGATTGAAGCTGCAGTGAAACTTGGGTGGGAACGCTACCTTGGTCATAAGGGGAGGTTTGTGGGTATGAATGACTACGGCTTGTCGGGGCCTGCAGATGCACTCTATGAGCACTTTGGTATCACCGCAGAAAAAGTGACTGAAGCTGCCTTAGCTATTCGTGCTATCGCGACATGAGTCGACGGGCGACGTAGGACAGGGCGTCAACAAGTACTACCAAAATGATCATGGCAATCAGGATGCTGCTGGTTTCGCGCATCTGAAATAAACCCATATGGAATGACAGCATTTGGCCCAGTCCGCCACCGCCGACAACACCTAGTATCGCTGCAGCACGAATATTGTTTTCCCAGCGGTAGAGAGAATAGGAGATCAACTGGGGAAGCACGGTTGGGAGCGTGGCAAAGAGAAAAATGCGCCCCTCATTCACACCTTGTATGCGTAAGGCTTGGGCTGCACCTTGTGGAGCATTTTCTATGGATTCTGCAAAGAGTCGTCCCAATACGCCTGTGGTGTGAAAAGCTAAAGCAAGTGTTCCTACAAAAGGCCCTAAGCCAGCGGATATTAAAAGCAACGCGGCCCAAACTAATTCAGGAATTGAACGCAAGGCATTTAAGATCAAGCGGGTAATGAAATACCAACGAGACTTCGTGCCATCATTTGCTTTGCTTGCTGGTAACGCAAGCAAGAGCCCAAGGAATGCCGCGATCAAAGATCCTAGGGCCGACATGGCTAGGGTCTCAAGGCTCGCTACACCTAATTTTGATAAAAACTTCGGGTCAAGATTAGGCGATAGCAGCTCACCCAAAAACTTACCCATTCGCACAGCGCTATCTACTGATAGCATTCGCGCTAACTGTAAGTCGAGTGTCCAGAAACTTAAGACAATCACGATGGCGATGCTAATTAGCACCCAGAAAGTAGGGTTCTTCCATTGCGACGAAGGACGTGGTCGTGTAACGACTGACAGGTTAGGACTCGTCATTGCATGAGTTTCCGTAGAAAGCTACTCAGTAAATCCGAAAGTCCCACAAGCAGCATAAACACGATCAATAGCGTAGCCACCTCGCCGCCATTGAACATTTTCATCGAGTTATCCATTTGTTGGCCTAAGCCACCGGCACCAACAAATCCTAAAACCGTGGAAGAGCGAATCGCACACTCCCAGCGGTAAACCGTGTAACTTGTTAGCTCAGACGAGTTTTGTGGCAGAAGACCAAAAAAGAAGGCTTGGAGTCTAGAGCCCCCATTTCTTAATATTGACATAGTGCTGTGCGTATCACCGCTTTCAAGTATTTCTGCATATACTTTCCCGAGCATGCCAGCGTACGTGAGACCAATGGCTAAAACGCCTGCGGCAGGTCCTAAGCCAACGACTCGAACAAATACCAGAGCCCAAATGAGTTCAGGAATACTGCGTAAGAAAATGAGTAGCCAGCGAACGACCTGACGAACGCAAAAAGGAAGCGTATGCATACGGCCAGAAAGTGCGGAGATAGAAAGCACTCGTGTCGAGATGATTGTCAACGGTATCGCTAGAATGATCGCGAGCGTCAAGCCTGCTGTTGCGATCGCGACGGTGCGCCACGCTTCTTTAAGAACAAGTAAAAGAAACTCTGAGCCGATCGCAGGCGGAAAAAAATCCGCCAAAAAGCGCATGCTAACTTTTAGATTGTCAGAATCAAAAAATATCCACGGCTTAAATTCTGTTGCGACGAGGGCAGGCACGAGTAAAACTACGGCCGCCATCGCCCAAAAAACGCGGCCGAGCCACGCAGGGTCACGCAACTGGGGAGAGCGGGTCGCGATGTGCATGAAGATTGCTTAGTTCGTGCTCATGTTGAGCGTAAAGCTTTGTCAGCTCACTCGTTGTGACCTGAGATGCCGGCAGATCAAATGCTACGGTTCCATCACGCAAGCCAATAACACGAGAAAACTTTGATGTCGCAACATCGACTTGGTGCAATGTTGCAACCAGCGTTGCGCCGCTTGCCGTTGCGCTGTCGACTAAAGAGTTAATCGCTTGCTCGGCTCGTGTGGGATCGAGAGCGGAGAGTGGCTCATCGATGAGCCAAAGCGAAGCGGGCGCCATCAATATCCGCGCTAAGCCAACGCGCTGTCGCTCTCCGCCAGATAAACGGTCAACACGATTCCAGAGTTTGTCTTGCACATCAAAGGCCTCGAGTGCTTCATAAGCCTCTGAGGTTTTTAAGGGATAAACCAGATTCACTAAGCTTTGCGCCAACGACATTGCCGGGAGTGCCCCGGCAATTAAAGAGGTGATCACGCGCTGCCGCGGGGGAAGGGGTGGTACCTGTGGTGCACAGATTAAACGTCCGCGAACCTGTTGCAGATGCTTTGTGGATAAAGACCAAATATCCGTGTCATCTAACCAGACCTGACCGGCGCTTGGCTTAATCGCGGCGCAAATGACTTGCAGAAATGTTGTCTTGCCCGCACCGGAGGGGCCAATGACTGCGACCTGCTCGCCGGGCTCTATCGTGATGTTCAGATTACGGACGGCAGGTACTCCATCTCGCTCCGCAGCGGGATGATGTCCTGTTACTTGATGGAGTCTGACACGCATCTGTGAGCCGAAAGTGCCTGATGAAAACTTAGCGAGTTATTTGATAAGTCCTGCACTACGTCCAGCAGTCTCAAGGCCTTTGTAATTTTCAGGCGACGTTTCAATGTAGCGGGTTGCGCGGTTCAACGTCAGAATTTCTTTGCCTTCCGCATTGTCCATGCTCAAGGCTAATAAAGCAGCCTTGATTTTTTCGCGCTGCGCTGCAGGCATATCGGCATGAACAGACCAGTTGTAATTAAAGTAGGGTGGGGTTGTATAAAACACATCAACTTTGCTTGTGTCGACTTTTTTGTCTGCGACAAACTTGTTCCAAACCGTAATGTCTAGTGCAGCGCCATCGACGCGACCACTTACGACCGAAGCGATGGTGGCATCGTGCGCACCCGAGTAGGCGACACGTTTGAAGTCGCGTTCTGGGTCGATTCCAGCCTCAAGCAAAAATGCGCGGGGCATCAAACTGCCTGAGGTGCTGGATTGAGAGCCAAAGCTAAACTGCTTGCCCTTCAGATCGCTCAGCTTGGTGATGCCAGAGTTCTTTTGTGCAATAAATACTGAGCGAAACTTTGTGTCTTCTTCGCGTTGGGCGATAGGGATAATTTTTCCACCGGAACGAATTTGTGCCTGAACGTGTGTAAAACCACCAAACCAAACTAAATCTACCTGCTTATTGACCAAAGCTTCGACTGCGGCTGGATAGTCATTCACGGGCACGAATTCAACCTTCATGCCTTGGGTACGTTCGAGGTATTTTGTTAAGGGGCCGAATTTACGAACCTGTTCTGTTGCAGCCTCTTCGGGTATTGTCGTGACACGCAAGACCTGCTGCGCAAGGGCGTTCGTTGTGATCGCTGATGCACAAAGTGTCGAAGCCAATAAAGTTAGTGCGCGTAGAGAGAGAACTCGGATCATAAGACCTCCTGTTTTTGGCGGTAAGGCTAGGTTTTAGCACGAAAAAACGATTTCCTTGATCATGTCCTTGGTAGACATTTGTTTGAAGCATAATGTGTGTTTTGAGCTGAAGACTGCGGGCTCAGTCTAGCTTCCAGTTGATATTTGACTTCGTAAAGGGATACCACATGATTCTCTATGACATGACCACGGCAATGAATCCGCGTCGCGTACGGATCTTTTTGGCTGAGAAAGGGATTACTGTTCCAATGAAGCAAGTGGACGGTCTCAATCGTGAGAACCTATCCCCAGCCTTTTTGAAGTTGAATTCACTAGGTAAAACGCCAGTGCTCGAACTGGATGACGGTACCTTGCTGACGGAATCGATCGCAATCTGTCGCTACTTTGAGGCGCTGCACCCCGAACGCCCCTTATTTGGCAGTACACCGCTTGAGAAAGCGCAGATCGAGATGTGGATGCGACGGATGGAGTTTGAAATCGTAGCCCCCATCGTGACGGCGTTTCAACATACAGGCCAATACTGGGTAGGGCGGATTCCGCAGGAGCCTCTTTGCGGTGAACATGCTCGCAATCGCGCCTATGACTCTTTCGCTTGGCTCGACCGTGAACTTGCTGGTCGAGAGTTCATTGCTGGGGAGCAATACAGCATCGCAGACATCGTGGCGCAATGTGGTTTTTTGGTGGGGAAAGTGACGGGTACTAAGATACCTCCTGAACTAAAAGAATTGACGCGCTGGTACAGCGCAGTCGTCGCTCGCCCAACAGCCCGTGCTTAATCCGACGGAATTGCACAGTATGACGACAGCACAAAAAGTTTGTTTGATTGTGGGTGCAGGGGATGGGACAGGTTCCGCGCTTGCACGCCGGTTCGCCAAAGCCGGCTATACAGTGTGTGTAACTCGTCGTACACCCGATGCGAATAGCAAGTTAGTGCGCGAAATAGAGGACGATGGCGGTCGTGCACAATCCTATGTGCTTGATGCACGTCGTGAAGACCAGGTCATTAAACTGTTCAACAAAGTCGAAATTGAAGTCGGTACCATTGACGTCGTGATTTTTAACGTCGGTGGGAATGTGCGTTTCCCACTCTTAGAGATGACAGCTGAGAAGTACTTCAAAACTTGGGAAATGTGTGCCATGGCTGGGTTCTTAGTTGGCCGAGAAGCCGCGCGAATCATGTTGCCCCGAAAGTGCGGCACGGTTTTGTTCACTGGAGCAACAGCTAGTCTG
>JBEDEU010000180.1:0-4767 GCA_041175585.1 Pseudomonadota bacterium
GCTCCACTGCTGCTCAAGAACAAGTACATGCTGGGCGAAGAGTTCTCAATGCTCGACGTTGCAATGGCTCCGTTGCTCTGGCGTCTTGACCACTATGGGATTGAGTTGCCGAAAACTGCAGCGCCGATCCAAAAGTACGGCGAGCGTATTTTTTCGCGTCCAGCTTATATCGAAGCATTGACACCGTCCGAGAAGGTGATGCGCCGCTAATTGCGGGGCAATCTACTCGAACGCAACAACGCCACATACCGTAATGGCTGAAACCTCCACAAAACCGTACATGATTCGTGCTCTGCACGAATGGTGTACGGATAATGGGTACACACCGCATATTGTGGCGCGTGTGGATAGCAACACCCTAGTGCCGCCCGCACATGTGCGGGACGGCCAAATCACCTTAAACATTGGTTCGCTTGCGACAAATCGTTTGGTGCTAGGTAATGACGCCATTGAATTTCAAGCGCGATTTAGCGGTATCACCGAAAATCTGTACGTCCCTGTCGCTGCAGTCACCGCTATCTACGCTCGCGAAACGGGAGCTGGGATGGGTTTTGAAGTCGAGCAAAGTGCAGAACTGACGGCACAAGCCCCAGGTACGGCGAAACCAGCGACCGTAGAGCCCACTAAGGCTAGCGATGCCTCAACACCGTCGCCAGACCCCAAGAAGCCCAGACTGACCGTTGTGAAATAGGCACCAATAAACAAGATTTGCGCCAGGCAACCTAGTCCAAGCAAATCATTTATAATTCGTGCCGCTTTAGAATAAAAGTGAAATGCCGGAGTAGCTCAGTTGGTAGAGCAGCTCACTTGTAATGAGAAGGTCGAGGGTTCGATTCCTTTCTCCGGCACCAGTTACAGCAAAGGCCTCTACGCGTAAATGCTCTGAGGCCTTTTGTTTGCTCGAACACAAACTAGCAGAGCATCAAAAATAGCGGCTATTGTGCGTTTTGTAAATTTGCTCTCGCCTCCAAGCTCATTTTGAATACCCCTCACTTAACTGGGTCTCGTTAAGTCGTAAGGGGGTTTTACAAAATGACGCCTTATTTTTTACATTCTCCTGACCATCGTGAAACTCGTACTTGATATGTACCCGTGCTCGGTAGGTTCCTCGCACCGCAAGCGAGCGCACACGGTTTTGCAGGGTTCTCTTGGGTATTCGGGGTCTCTAGGTACCAAAGTTCTGAGTTAGGGTACTCCTTGAGCACCATATTCCCGCAAAGTTTTCTTACGCCTTTTATCACATCATCTTTTTTGTTTGAGGGCGCCAGTACGAGTTCAAGTCTGTGAGAATTAACCTCCGTGGCCGTCAGGCCATAAAATTTATTATCTTTATTTATTCCGCCGTTGGTTCGATAACTGTTGCACTCAGGTGAGTCCCCGGTACCAGTTTTGAGACACTTCTCTAGTGACTGACCAACTGCACTGTTTGAGATAAGTGAAGCACTAATAGCGAAAATAATACTCGCTACACCAATAAGATTTTTCATAATTAACTCCAAGAGTAGCTCAACAAGCGTATATCTGAATCGCTATCACTGTTTGCTGATCGAATTGTTGCAATGAGCAACGGCATCATCACAAACAATAACTAGGCTCCTAACATACAAGAAAATAAGTTGCCTTGCATTTATATCAACGCATCTCATTAAATATTAATATGTTGTATGTCACATCATGACTAAGCCAATTCTGAGTACAAAACAATATGTCAAATTCAAATCATTACGCTCCACCCAAGATATGGACCTGGGATCAGCCTAGCGGCGGTGCTTTCGCCAGCATCAATCGCCCGACTGCAGGATCAACACACCAGAAAGCCTTGCCAGTTGGCAAGCATCCATTGCAGCTGTATTCGTTAGGCACACCTAATGGCATTAAAGTCACAATTTTGCTTGAAGAGTTGCTCGCGCTTGGATGTCATGATGCAGAATACGATGCATGGCTGATTAATATCCGAGACGGTGATCAGTTTGGCTCGGGCTTTGTCGAGGTCAATCCAAACTCTAAGATTCCAGCCCTCGTTGATCGCAGCGGCCCAAAACCTATTCGCGTGTTTGAGTCTGGTGCGATTTTGCTTTATCTGGCAGATAAATTTAAAGCGTTCATACCAACTGAAAGTGTGGATCGAACTGAGACTCTGAATTGGCTCTTTTGGCAAATGGGCAGTGCTCCCTACGTAGGCGGTGGCTTTGGTCATTTTTACGCGTACGCACCAGAAAAATTTGAATACCCGATTGATCGCTTCACGATGGAAACCAAACGTCAGTTAGATGTACTTAATCGACATCTTGCTTCGCACGAATATCTCGCTGGGGATCAATACACGATCGCCGACATTGCAGTTTTCCCTTGGTACGGTGGACTGGTGAAGGGTTGGCTGTATAGCGCTGCAGAATTCTTGGCCGTTCATGAATATAGCCACGTTCAGCGCTGGGCTGAGCACATTTACAGCCGACCTGCTGTAAAGCGTGGCCGCATGGTCAACCGAATGACGGGCGATGCGTCAGAACAGTTGCGCGAACGTCACGATGCGAGCGACTTTGATACAAAAACACAAGACAAGGTTTGACGGCGATTCATGCAAACGGGCTGCACCATTTTTTGGGGCAGCCCGTTTTCTTTATAGAGCGCAATCGATTTAGACTAACGCATCAGACCAAATATTTTTTGCCCAACCCCACGCGTAGGTTCCTTCTAGTGCAGTAGGCGCTGTCGAGACACCACCGGAACCCGCAACAGTTTTGAACGTCTTTTCTGCTGCAACGTATTGATGGACGCTCGCGACGTGCACAACATCCGTTGCACTCACGAAGCTGTAACACGTGTTGGTCAATACAGGTTGTGGATTAATCGCAATGCCCGCCAGCTCGGCGACGATGGCGGCAGCCGTCACCTTGGCGTGCTGGTTCGCCATGTGACCCGACTTCGGCATGAGTGGCGCGATCTGAATTGAGTCGCCAATGATATGCACATCTTTCGCTTGGGTGGACTCAAAGTTCAAAAAGTTCACTGAAGACCAACGGCCATTTGAATCAGCAAGACCAGCTTTCACAACTAGGTCTCCGGCGCGCATCGGCGGCAATACGTTTAATACATCAGCCTTAATGTCGTCCTGCACATCAAACTTGAGGGTCCGCGTCTTGGCATCGACACCCGTCACATTGTGCTCGGGCTTGTATTCAATCATGCCTGGATACATCTGTGCCCACGCGTCTTTAAACAGCTTTCCTTTTGAGATCACGTCCTGGTTTGCATCAAGCACGAGCACTTTAGATTTAGGCTTGTGCTGCTTTAAATAACTGGCAACCTGACAGGCTCGCTCGTAAGGTCCTGGCGGGCAACGATACGGTGCAAGTGGGATTGAAATAGCAACCACACCGCCATCTTTCATTTCTGCGATCTGCTTGTGTAGCGCAGTAGTTTCCGGCCCCGCCTTCCACGCTTGCAGGGTAACGCCTGCTTTGTTTGCTGCCTCAAGACCTTCGACCCGATCAAGCATCAAGCCGATCCCTGGTGACAAAACAAGCTTGTCGTATTTAACTGTCTTGCCCGATGCAAGCTGCACAGTCTTCTTTTGCGCATCAATACTCGCGACAGAGTCCTTAACCATCTTGACGCCATGATTCTTTTCTAAGCCAGCGTAGGGCGTGGTGATATCTGCGATCTGACGCGATCCACCGACAACCAAGTTAGACATCGGGCACGAAATAAATTCTGCGTTGGGTTCAATCAAGGTCACTTGAGCGGTGTTGTTCGACAGCAAGCGCAAGTACTTGGCCGTCGTTGCACCACCATAGCCAGCACCCACCACAACAATCTGTGCCGACTTCAGCGTGTTGGCGCGCACCTGCGTGTTCACACCCATTGCGAGTCCAGCTACTGCGGCTGTTTGACCCAGAAAAATTCGACGATTCATTATTGTCTCCTTAGTTCTTCTTGCCGAGTACATCGGCAATGATTTTCAACTGTTCGTCGGTGTAGCCTTTTGCGAGCTGGTGCATGATCGTTCCTGTGCGAGCCCCTGTCTTGAAAGCTTGCAGTTGTTCATACATGACAGAGCTTGAGAGTTGGTTGATCACAGGCATCGTGGCGCCCGGCGCGCTCACACCGTTCGTGCCATGACAGTTGGCACATGTAGCTGCCAAACTTTGTGCGTACAGCCGCTGCGCCTGGATATCTTGAGCAGATACTGTCGCTGTAAACAGCGCTGCGCCAACTCCGACAGCGAGCAGCCCTTTCTTAAATGAAACATTTACCATGATGGTGCGTCTCCTGATATGTAATCGTAATTGTTTTAATGATCGTGCCTGAGCTTCGCCCGAGCAATTCATACTTACCCTCGAGCCTATTACACGCCGTGCGTCTTAAACCACTGCAGACACTTTTCCCAACCGTCTTTCGCTGGGCCTGCTTGATAGGTTGCACGGTAATCCGCGTGGAAGGCGTGCGGTGCATCTGGATAAATTTCGAACCGTGATCCTGTCGCTGCCTTGTTGTCTTTCGCGGCCGCGAGTGCCTGTTTCATTAAGTCTACTGTATCCAATCCAATACCTGTGTCCTTGCCTCCATACAGACCCAATACCGGTGCCTTTAATTGGTTAGCCAAATCAACCGGATGTGCTGGGAAGTTTTCACTTTTTTCTCCGACAAGTCTGCCGTACCAGGCAACGCCTGCCCGCACTTGGGGCAGATTAGCGCACGCCAACCAGGTAATTCGTCCACCCCAACAAAAGCCCGTCATACCGACACGTGCTAAATCGCCACCTT
>JBEDEU010000181.1:0-4753 GCA_041175585.1 Pseudomonadota bacterium
AAAGAAGTACGAGTACGCTCAGCCACACGTAGTACCGCTGAGCGTGAACGTGGGTTCTCAGAAATTTCATCATCACTGGGTAAGACACGCGCAAGCGCCAACAGAACAGGCTGGGGCATTTCACTTTCGCGCAGAGGGAGGCGGGCGTACGCAGCTTCCGGTCTGGATGCTGCGGTGATGAACTGCTTGACGACGCGATCTTCCAACGAGTGGAAGCTAATCACGGCCATACGTCCGCCTGTTTTTAATAAACTCAGAGCTGCCGGGAGGGCGCTCTCGAGCTCTTCGAGTTCATGATTGATGTAAATCCGTAAAGCCTGAAAGGTGCGTGTAGCCGGATGCTGGCCCTTTTCGCGCGTGCGGACGGTGCCTGACACGAGCTCGGCGAGCTCGAGCGTGGTTGCCACCGGACTTGTTGCGCGGCGAGCAGCAATCGCCTTTGCAATCTGAAAAGCAAACCGTTCTTCGCCATAACGTCCTATGACCTCCCGCATGTCATCTACACTTGCCAGCGCCAACCATTGCGCCACTGTCTCGCCACGCGTCGTATCCATTCGCATATCAAGCGGACCATCACGCATGAATGAGAAACCACGCACTGCCTCATCGATCTGGGGTGAAGACACCCCAAGATCCAACATCACACCATCCACTTCATGCACACCCAACGCAGATAACGCGTCAACCATGCTTGAAAACCCATCATGGACAACCGTTACTCTGTTGTCCTGTGCCGCTAACTCCTGCGCCGCAGCGATTGCCTGCGGATCCTTATCAAAGACCACTAGCCGTGCGTCAGTATTCAAACGCGCCAACAACGCACGCGAATGTCCACCGCGACCAAACGTGCCGTCCACATACACACCAGATAGCCTTGCCTGTTGATCAGGCAGCTCATCTAACGCATGTGAACCACGACGACCGTACTGCGCACCCACCAGTGACTCGACTGTCGGCTCGAGCAAAACGGGCCGATGGACAAACTGCGTCACGGCTTAAAACGAAAACTGGTTCAGTACATCACCCATGCCTTGCGACAAATCAGCAGCCTCTCGGCGAGCCAAGGCAGCGGCATCCCATAATTCAAAGTGCGCGCCCATGCCCAACAGCATCACGTCACGCGTGAAGCCGGCGGCCGAGCGCAGCTCAGGCGCAATCAAAATGCGTCCTGACCCATCGATTTCTACGTCTTGAGCATTGCCGAGCAACAGGCGCTGCAAGGCACGAGCCTGCATCGGGAACGCCACAATCTGTTCACGCTTAATTTCCCACTGCGCCCGGGGGTAAACCAACAAGCAGCCATCAGGGTGGCGCGTGAGCGTCAGGCAGCCCTGCGCCTGCTCGATCAGAGCATCACGATGCCGAGTCGGGACATTGATCCGACCTTTCGCATCTAGCGTCAGCGCACTGCTTCCTTGAAACACCCCATTTACCCCACTTAAATACACAAAAACCTACTTTTCACCACTCTAAGTGAATGATCGAGCTTGGTCAAGCGCAAAACGCATTTTTTTCAATAGGATCAATGACTTAGATGCTTTTTTCTAAATATTTCAGAACTGAAATAATCAAATAAATCAATGGATTGGAGAATCAACTAAATGTTGATTATTAAGTGCGGGCATAGGGATAACCCGTACAAAATAATTTATGAGGAGGTGCAAGGCGAATCTATAGGCCGGATTCTGTAAACCCACTTGCATGGGCTGGCAATCATTCCTCTGGGCAAATCATTGCTGAAGTGCTCTAGCCACCTACCCGCATACTCGGGCGAGCCGCCCAACGTGACACAAGGCCACACGTATGCCTATTTGGTGTTGCTCCGGATAGAGGTTGCCGCGTTTCACCCTGCAATGTTCAAGACGCAAGCGCCTTTTGCACCACGGGAACACCGTGGCGGAGTACGCCTTTCAGCGCACCCCCATTGCAGACTCGTCTCTGTGGCCCTAGTCCTCGACGACAGGCAGGTTTGCACCCACCCACCCCCGGACGGTCGTTAACCGTTATCCCGCTCTTTGGAGTCCGGACCTTCCTCGATGCCGTAAAGACACCGCGATTGCCCAATTCGCCTTGCATGTGCATTGTACGGTGCATTAGTCCCAGCCCTCGTAGACAGGTCATGCGAAACCACAATCCCGCTGTCCTGCGACAATAGCGGTCTAGCAACCTACTTCGTGCCTCGCACGCGCGCACCTTACATGTCCATTGCCCTGATCACACTTAACGGCGTGCACCTCGCTTACGGCCACCATCCTCTTCTCGATGGCGCTGATCTCACCATTCAAGCAAACGAACGTATCGGATTAATCGGGCGCAACGGCGCAGGAAAATCTTCACTGCTGAGGCTGCTTGACGGCCGCAACCAACCGGATGACGGCGCGATCAATGTGGCAGGCCACGTCCGCGTTGCAACGGTTGAGCAAGAGCCCACTCTGGACGAAGCCCTGACCATCGAAGAAACCGTCATGGGTGAATATGATCCAGACAGCGAAGACTGGGGTCGCGCCTCGCGTGTCCGTGCCCTAATCGACAAACTGGAGCTCCCTCCCGACGCGCGCGTCGGCACATTGTCGGGCGGTATGCGCAAGCGAGTAGCACTCATCAGTGCGATCGCTAACGACCCAACATTGTTACTACTTGACGAGCCAACTAACCATCTCGACTTAGATGGCATCGCGTGGCTTGAGACAACGCTCAAGCAGTGGCCCGGCAGCGCCATCATCATCACCCACGACCGCCGTTTCTTAGATTCGGTCGCCACCCGTATCGTTGAGCTCGACCGCGGTCAGCTACTGAGCTTTCCTGGCAACTTCACCGACTGGCAAGGCCACAAAGCGCAATGGCTAGAATCACAGCGCCTTGAGAATGCGCGTTTCGACAAGCTCCTGGCGCAAGAGGAGATTTGGATTCGTAAAGGCGTCGAAGCGCGTCGTACGCGCAATGAAGGACGCGTGCGACGTCTTGAGCGCTTGCGTGTGGAGCGCGCCGATCGTCGGGAACGTCAGGGCAACGTTCAACTCGCCCTGGATGCTGGGCAACGCTCCGGCAAACTCGTGGCTGAACTAACAGACGTTAGTAAATCTTTTGGTGATCGTTGTGTTGTTAAAAACTATTCAACGACAATCATGCGCGGAGATCGTATCGGTTTAATCGGTCCAAATGGCGCAGGTAAATCTACGCTACTCAAGCTGATCCTCGGGACCCTCGAGCCCGACAGCGGCACCGTAAAGCTTGGAACAAACCTCAGTGTCGCCTACTTCGATCAGATGCGCAGTCAGCTCGACGAAAATGCGACTCTCGCTGACGTGATTAACCCAGGAAGCGAATGGATTGAGATCGGCGGAGCGCGCAAACATGTCATGAGCTATTTGGGCGACTTTCTGTTTGCACCTGCACGTGCACAGTCACCCGTTAAAAGTCTTTCGGGGGGTGAACGCGCGCGCTTGTTACTCGCCCGCCTATTCGCACGACCCGCAAACATCCTGGTTCTCGATGAGCCAACCAATGATCTGGATATTGAGACACTCGAACTCCTTGAGGAGCTTTTACAAGACTATCCAGGCACCGTATTGCTCGTCAGCCACGACCGAACCTTCTTGGATAACGTTGTCACACAAACGATCGCTAGCGAAGGCGACGGAAAGTGGATGGATTATGTCGGTGGATACGCCGACTGGGAGCGTCAACGTAAGGCGCGCAAGCCGCGTGCGGCGATAGACCAAGTAAAGGCGGCCACCGGAGCGGCGACAACCGCGATCGCCAGTAAGCCTGCCGATACAAGTCAAAGCGGCAACAACACCTCAGCACGGTCACGTCAAACCAAACTAGCTCCCTGGGAAACCAAAGAGCTAAACGAACTGCCGGCAATGATTCAAAGTCTTGAAATAGAGCAAGAGTCGTTGGTGGCAAAGCTGAGTGACGGTGCGCTTTACAAGAACGATCCAGGCAAATTCTCCGAAATCCAAGCAAAGCTCACACAACTCGAAGCGGAGCTCACAAAAAAATTCGAGCGCTGGGAAGCGCTCGAGGCCAAATCTTTGGCGTGACCTTGAGTGTCACACCAAGCGGTTAGGAGCTAACCATCGACCAAGGCAGAGATTCCCCCGCGGCCAGTGGGACAATCGCTTCGTTCCCGAAAGCAAGCTCTTGTGGAATAACGAACGGCTCTCGCCGCAAGGTGATTGTGCCTTGGTTGCGAGGTAGGCCGTAAAAATCTGGCCCGCGCAGGCTCGCAAACGCTTCGAGCTTGTCAAGCTTACCGACACGGTCAAAAGCTGTTGCGTATAACTCCATGGCATGCAGTGCCGTGTAGCACCCCGCACAACCGCACGCATGCTCTTTTAAACCCTTGGCATGTGGCGCACTATCCGTGCCCAAGAAAAATCGCGGGCTATCGCTTGTAGCGGCCTCGACGAGGGCTAAACGGTGCACTTCTCGCTTCAAAATAGGTAGGCAGTAAAAGTGCGGCCGCACTCCGCCTTGAAAAATCGCATTGCGGTTGTAAAGCAGATGTTGCGCTGTGATGGTGGCGGCAACGGGGCCCTCTGCGTCACGCACATAGTGGGCACCGTCTTTGGTGGTGATGTGTTCAAACACGACAGGCAGTGCAGGCAACGCCTTGCGTAGGGGAATCATGACTTGGTCGATGAACAAGGCCTCGCGGTCAAACACGTCCACAGCTGGGTCAGTGACCTCCCCGTGCACCAGCAACGGCATCCCAACACGCTGCATGGCCTCCATCGCAGGCATACAG
>JBEDEU010000182.1:0-4747 GCA_041175585.1 Pseudomonadota bacterium
TTACAATATAGACGAAACGATGAAATCTCGCGGCCAAAACAGCCGTGTCGATATCATCGTGCTGCACTACACGGCCTCAACAAAACCCAGTGCACTGATGACCCTCACAAACCGGGATGTCAGCGCACATTATGTTGTGTCAGACGACCCAAAACCCGTTGTGTATCGCCTCGTCAATGAAGATCGCAATGCATGGCACGCAGGGGAAAGCAGCTGGTACGGACGCACCTTCATTAATCAACGATCCATCGGGATCGAGATTGTCCATCCTGGATGGCAGCCAAACGCAAAGGGTGAAAACGGACACCCCTACCCTGATGCGCAGATCGAAGTCGTGGCAAAACTCACTCGCGACATCGCGCAGCGCCATGGCATCCTGCCAGAAAATATTGTGGGGCACAGCGATGTTGCGCCTGGTAGAAAAGTGGACCCAGGTCCGTCATTCCCCTGGAAAAAGCTTGCGCAAATGGGTGTAGGCCGCTGGTTTGATGAAAAGCTCGCTGCAAAATACCAAGCCGAATATATACGTAATGGGCATCCCGACGCCGGCTGGTTTCAACGCCAACTCAAACGTGTAGGCTACGCCGTTCCCGAGAGCGGCTACTTTGATCAAAAAACACTCGCGGTCATCTCAGCCTTTCAGGCGCACTACCGACCAGAATTAGTTACAGGTAAGCCTGATGCACAAACAGCAGCAAGGTTACAAGCGCTACCGACTTCTGGATCAGGGCTTTAAGAGAGCGCGCGATCGCTGCATGCGCCAACGCACCACTCGCCACAACAGCAATACGGCAAGCACGGCAGCGTAAATCATGACCGTCTGCAAATCGTTTTTGCCAGCCTTGTGCCACCAGTAGTGCAAGATCGCCAACACACCGATTAAATAAATCGCGCGATGTAAGCGCTGCCAGTGACCACCCAAGCGACGCATCCATCCGTGCGTGGATGTCAAGGCCAGCAGGCTCATAGTTAGAAATGCAGCAACGCCCACCAAAATGAACGGTCGTTTCCAGACATCGGTGAGCATGCTTGCCCACCCAAAGCCCTGATCCCACCAGGCCCAGGTCAGCGCATGCAGCACAGCATAAAAAAATGTAAACAATCCGCACATTCGGCGCAGACGCACCAATGCGGGTTGTTTAAACCACTGTCGAATCGGCGTCACCGCAAGCGTGAACAACAAACACACCAAGGTCCACGTCCCTGAGGAGCGCGTCAGAAACTCAGTAGGATTGGCCGTCAGTGCATTATCCAGCCCAAGCCACACCCAACGCAGCAAAGGATACAAGCCCAGAAGAAACAGTAAGGGCTTGCAGCGATCAATCTCGCGCGAGCTGAAGGTCTTCAAGCTTGCGCTCAATAGTTTTTACGCAAGTCCAGGCCTGTATAAAGCGACCCTACCTCATTGGCATAGCCATTGAGCATCAAGGTCTTACGCTTAGGGCTAAACACACCGTCTTCGCCAATCCGACGCTCTGTCGCCTGACTCCAGCGTGGATGACTGACCTCAGGATTCACATTCGAATAAAAGCCGTACTCTGAAGGCTGGGACCGCTCCCAACTTCCAACAGGCTGTTTATCAAGCAGGCGGATCGTGACAATCGACTTTACAGACTTGAACCCATACTTCCATGGCACAACCATGCGCACTGGCGCACCATTTTGATTAGGCAAGACCTTTCCGTACATTCCGAGCGTAAGCAACGTTAGCGGATGCATCGCCTCGTCCATGCGGAGTCCGTCTCGGTAAGGCCACTCGATTGAACGCGTGCGAACGCCGGGCATATTTTTCGGTTGCACATCGGTGATGAACTCAACAAACTTTGCATTGCCAGTCGGCTGTACTTGCTTGATCAGCTCAGACATCGAATAACCGACCCAAGGGATCGCCATGGACCACCCTTCAACACAACGCATCCGGTAGACACGTTCTTCGAGTGGAGCGAGCTTACGTAAATCATCTAAATCAAACGTCTTAGGCGCCGCACACTCGCCTTCGACACGCAGCTTCCAAGGCGATGTCTGAAGCGTATGCGCATACTTCACGGGATCAGCTTTATCGGTGCCGAATTCAAAAAAATTGTTGTACGTGGTCGCGTCTTTTTCAGGCGTGACCTGCTCCATCAATACATACTTTGACGAACGTTGCGCATCGAGCTTGGCGAGTGCAGCTGCGCTGGCCAGTGCAGACCAACCACCTAGCGCACCGGTCGCAAATGTGGCGCCGGCAGCCTTCATCCAGTGACGGCGGGTCTGCCAAACTTCTTCTGGGGTAATTTCAGTAGAACGGATACGGGGGAAACGGTAGCTCGACATAACGGCCTCCGAAGAGATTGATTGCGCTTTGATGTGCACCACAACGCATAGTGATGATAATGACGATTATCCCGCAATATCGACAAGCCAGCGCGGACCAACGCAGAATAACCCTTCAAGACCGCCGGATTGGGTTGTTCAAAGAAAACCGTCTAGATACGCTCTAGCAAATATTGCTTCAAAGTCGCAACGTCCGAGACGATCGCATGATGCGGGCAAGTGCGCAGTTCGTCAGCCGGGTGTGCCCCGTAAGACACGCCGACTCCATGCACGCCGGCATTTGCTGCCATCTGCAGATCATGTGATGTGTCTCCCACCATGACAACACGGTGAGGTTCAACGACCAGCTCATCAATCAGCTCAAGCAGCATCCCAGGGTGCGGCTTGCCAAACGTCTCGTCCGCTGTGCGTGTTGCTTCAAAAGCTGAGTGCAACGATGTCGCAGTCAGCGCTCGGTTCAAACCAACGCGGCTCTTACCGGTGGCAACAGCCAAGCGCGCTCCAGCCTCTTGTAACTCGCTCAACATCTCGGGGACCCCGTCAAACAGCTTCAACTGGGTATCACGCGAGAGGTAGTGATAACGATAGCGCTCAAGAAACATTGGCTCTAGGGACTTCGTTAGCTCAGGAACTGCACGTCGCAACGCTGGCTCGAGTGACAAACCAATGACCCAAGCCGCTTCGGCGGCCGTTGGCACCTTAAGCTCAAGGTCTCGGCACGCCCCTTGGATCGCAGACACAATACTGTGGGTGGAGTCCATCAGTGTGCCGTCCCAATCAAACACAATGACCGAATAGGGTTTCATTGTTGCTCCAACTTTTGCAGAATTTTTCCACAGGCCGATGGGAGCGGTGCGACCAGGACCAGAGGCTCCTGAGTCAAAGGATGGGGAATTTCCAAGCGGTGTGCATGTAAAAACATTCTGTTGAATCCTAGCTTGACGAATTTAGCCCGCGTCTCATCGCGCCCGTATTTATCGTCCCCCACAATTGGGAAACCCGTTGAGGCGAGATGCACCCGGATTTGATGGGTGCGCCCTGTGCGCAATTCGGCATCCACCAAACTGTAGCCATTGAAGCGCTTTTGCGCACTGACAATCGTGTGTGAAACCTGACCTTCGGCCTCAACCTTGACCCGTCGCTCGCCAGTTTGCGTTGTCCATTTAGTTAGAGGCAGTCGAATGTGCTGTCGAGCATTGACCCAATCACCCTCCACCAACGCTAAATAATGCTTGCTTCCTTTGCTTTCACGAAACATCTCATGAAGGGACAACAATACATTTCTCTTTTTGGCGATCATTAGCAAACCACTGGTATCACGATCGAGCCTGTGGGCCAGCTCAAGAAAACGGGCCTCAGGTCTTGCCGCACGCAATGCTTCGATCACACCAAATGACACGCCACTGCCGCCATGCACAGCCGTCCCTGCCGGCTTGTCGATAACCAACAACCCCTCATCCTCAAAGACAATCGGAAACTCAGCACCGGGCACAACCCGCTTTTGATCTGCCGCTGGCAGTCGGATGGGTGGGACCCGAACGACGTCTCCGGCATGGATCCGAGCATCTGGGGCGACGCGACCTTTGTTGACCCTGACCTCTCCACCGCGCACCGCCTTATATATATGGCTCTTGGGTACGCCTTTGCACAGCCGCATCAGGAAGTTGTCCAAACGCTGCCCATCGTGCTCTTCGGTGACTTCAACCATGCGAACGACCGGCGCTTGTGGCGAGCTCGCTTTGGGTGTCGTCGGGGTCAAAACTGAGGATTCTTTGCGCATGGCCAAAAGCGGCTTATAATCACACAAGCCTTAAAGGGGTTAAGAAAGCGTGGTCAAGACGCCCTCTTGCGTCCTAAAGCGTTGAGATGCATCGAATTTTCGCGTCTCCGTCTGGATTGCGGACTGCATTGTACCGCTTGCCTTCCTAATTCCTTCGGGCTACTGGTCGCCGACAAGACCGGGATGCGCTTTATGCGCGCTGTTGCGACGTCTTTACGTTTCGCCCGCGCTCAAGTGCGTGCCCCTCGCGTCGCGCGCGATACTGATCAAAAGAGCAAGAATCCGTCCTAATCCCTGCACCAGGCGTGCGAATCTTACCCGCCTGATGTTCTCAGCATCCTTTTATGTCAACCACTACCGTGACTCTGACCTCTCTGCTGAATGAACCCCGCGCCTACGGGCGCACCGTGCTGGTCTAAAGACCCTTTCTTCGCGCGCGCCCCTGTGGTGTGCGCTCGCTTCCTTGCTTCAGTGTTTCGCAGCCAGTAGTGCGTGGCTGCGCGCCGTGTTACGGCGCGCCATTTAAACGGAGAAACCTCTCATGAAGCGCATGTTGTTTAATGCAACGCACCAAGAAGAACTACGCGTTGCGATCGTCGATGGACAAAAACTCATCGACCTCGATATCGAAATCGCCGGCCGCGAACAGCG
>JBEDEU010000183.1:0-4719 GCA_041175585.1 Pseudomonadota bacterium
TGATTCCTTACTGAATTTTGAGACGGTCAAATACTTTGGTAATGAGGCCTTTGAGGCTAAGCGTTACGACGAGAATCTTCTACGCTATCAAGCGGCCGCGATCAAATCTCAAAAGTCACTTGCCCTTCTCAATATCGGTCAACAAGTGATCATCGCCATTGGATTGGTGTTGATTCTGTGGCGGGCAACTTTAGGCGTTGCAAATGGCTCTATGACGCTTGGTGACCTTGTGTTGGTCAATACCTTGATGATTCAGCTCTATATCCCGTTGAATTTCTTGGGAGTGATCTATCGCGAAATCAAGCAGTCGCTCACAGACTTGGATCGCATGTTTACGTTGTTGGAATCGGATCGCGAGGTGGCCGATGCGCCGGGTGCTCCGCCACTGCGGATTGAAGATCATTCACGTGGGCCTGAGCTTAGGTTTGAGAACGTCTCGTTTCACTACGAGTCGAATCGGCAAATTTTGCATGATGTCAGTTTTGTGATTCCTGCGGGGACCATCACAGCGGTAGTGGGCCGCAGCGGCGCCGGAAAAAGTACGTTAGCCCGATTGTTGTTTCGCTTTTATGACGTGCAGAGTGGTCAGATCCTGATTGATGGACAAGATATTCGTCAGGTGCAACAGGCAAGTTTACGTCAATCAATCGGAATCGTTCCGCAAGATACTGTTTTGTTCAACGACACAATTGGCTACAACATCGCCTACGGTCGACCCGGTGCGACAGAACAAGAGATTGCAGCTGCGGCGCGCGCTGCCCAGATGTCGCAATTCATCGAGCACTTGCCGGACGGATACGCGACGCAGGTTGGCGAGCGGGGCTTGAAGTTATCTGGCGGTGAAAAACAACGTGTTGCCATCGCTCGAACCTTACTCAAACAGCCGTCTATGCTGGTGTTTGATGAAGCGACCTCTGCACTTGATTCAAAAACAGAGCGCGCGTTGCAAGAAGAATTAACGGGCTTGGCGCGGAACAGAACAACCTTGATCATTGCGCATCGGCTTTCTACGATCGTGCATGCCGATCAGATTTTAGTGATGGATCACGGCCGAGTAGTTGAGCGGGGCACCCATCAGGAGTTGATCAGCTTGGATGGTGTCTACACACAGATGTGGCAGATGCAAAAACGGCAGGGGAATGACGTCTAGGCATCGTGCGGTAGTCGCTCGTTATGCCGTAGACGTCAAGGGCTATTGCTTTACTTCATTTGAAAACCGAGGGTGCGCAAGGCGTCGACCAGCACGTCGCGACCACCCATGGCTTCTGGACCTCGCACACGATTGAGCGAGTGCAGATCCCAGGCGCCCAGTGGCTTCATGTTCTGTTCTGCGTAGAATTTTTCCATGATCCCGTTGTAAGAATCGACGGCTTGCTTGTATGCCTGTGGCTGATAGGTCTCTTTGTGCAACACGGCCTCTTGAGGTAGGCGTGGCTTGACGACGTTATTGACTGCTGGGTCAACATGTCCGATGCACATGCCGAAGGTGGCGAAGCTCATAGGTGGTAGGCCCAGTTCTTTTGCGACCTCAAGTGGCTTGTTGCGAATAGCTCCGATATAAACGACACCTAAGCCGAGGGATTCCGCCGCAACGGCCGCGTTTTGCGAAGCAAGCGCTGAGTCGATCACGCCCATCATCAGCATTTCCATGTAGTTCAGACTCTCGGCCGGCTTCTGGCGATCTTTGCCGAGCTCGTGCAAGCGTGCCAAGTCAGCAACCCATACTAAGAATAACGGGCAGCTGCGAATAAAGGCTTGATTGGCAGCAAGTTGAGAGAGTCGGTCTTTACGCTCTTGTTCTTGCACCGCAACAACGCTCCAGGTCTGTAGGTTGGAGGAGGTGGACGCAGATTGCGCGGCGGCGACCAGAAGCTCAGCGGTATTGGGCGCTAAGGGTTCGTTGGTGAAGGCGCGCACGGACTTGTGCTGCATGAGTGTTTCGAGCGTTGGATTTAACGCATCCAACACGGAAGGATTGTTGCCGTAACGTGCTTGCAGCAGGGAGGCGAGCGTGGCGTGTGAGTGCTGTGTCATGTGCGTAGGTACCGTTGGTCAAGAAAAAGGTTTATTCCAGTGTCGGCAAGCATACCTTGGGTTACAGTTAACACCAAGATGTTCTGAAAAATTGCGGGGATTGTCCATTGGCAACGACGAGATTGGGTGCATTTGCGATCGAACGGGTAGTCGATCTTGAGCTTCCTTATGCCGCGGCGAGCCACTTTTTCCCTGACCTGACCCCCGAAATGCTGGCAACGTGTCAGCGCGAGTTCGAACCGGGGCAGTTGACGGCCGATGGTCGTCTTGAAATGAGTTTCCATTCCTTTGTAATTAAGACGGGGCGCCATGTGATTGTGGTGGACACCTGCTGTGGGAATCACAAACAGCGACCCTTGCGGCCCGCATTTCATCAAATGGAGTCGGGCTATCTGGGTGCTCTGGCGCGCGCGCAGGTCAAACCTGAAGAGGTTGATTTCGTGATGTGTACCCATCTGCATTGGGATCATGTGGGATGGAACACGCAGCTTGTGGACGGTAGATGGTGTCCGACTTTTCCCAATGCGAAATACATCATGTCAAAAATTGAATATGAGCACTGGGATCATGCTTATCGAAACGGCGTGAACGACACGCACGCGCAAGCCTTTGAAGACAGTGTGGATCCGATCGTTCGTGCCAAGCAGGCTGTCCTGGTTGATAACGATTACGAATTGGATGAGGGCATCGCACTTGAAACGTGTCCCGGACACTCGCCTGGAAATTGTGTCATCAACCTTTCATCGCAAGGTCAACGTGGTGTGATGACAGGAGATGTGTTGCACCATCAGATTCAACTTCGTTATCCAGAAATGTCCACAATTGCGGATGATGATCGGAGTCTGGCACGCCAGACACGCATAGCATTAATTGAAAAGCACGCAGGAACCGGAAATTTGATTTTTCCTGCACATTTTCCGAACCCTAGTGTTGGGCGGATTGAAGTGAATCAAACAGGCGGATTTCGGTTCGATACACATGAACATTGATGCCGCTCGTCGTCGCAAGGCGATTTTGTTACTGGCTCTGCTTGTGTCGATATGGGGCGTGAACTGGGTGATTGCAAAAATGTCGCTGGCCTATATCTCGCCGATTTGGGTTACCGCACTGCGTTTATTACCTGCATGTGTATTGTTTTTTTCTTTATGTTTGTTTAGTGGTCGGCTCAGAGTCCCTGTGCGCGCGGATCTGCCAGTCGTGTTTTCGATTGGCTTGCTCCATATGGTGGGTTTCTCGGTGCTGGTTAGCATTGGTATTCAGTACATGACTGCAGGCAAATCGATCGTCCTGGCGTATACAACACCCCTTTGGGTGTTACCCGCCGCATGGTTTTTCCTTGGTGAAAAGCTCACGCGTCGCAAGTTGACTGGATTGGTGGTCGGCATGCTTGGACTGGTTTTGCTCTTGCAGCCGGGCGAGCTCGATTGGTCTGATCAGGATGTCTTGATTGGGCATGCGTTCGTGTTGCTCGCAGCCTTGCTGTGGGCGGGGTCCATTGTCTATGGCCGCGCGCATAAGTGGGTGACCCCACCTTTCGCGTTATTGCCGTGGCAGATGCTGGTTGGCGGCTTGACCCAGTTAGTGCTTGCGTTGGCGATTGAGGGTTTGCCTCAGATCAAGTGGTCCGTCGAGTTCCTTTTGCTGGTCGGATTTAATTGCTTGTTGGGAAATGGTCTCGCCTATTGGTTAATGAATGTCGTGAGCCGCGATTTGCCGGCAAGTGCCGTTTCGATGGGTTTATTGGGTGTTCCAGTCATTGGACTCGTGTGCTCCAGTCTCGTGCTGGATGAAACACTTGGACCTGCATTATTGATCGCTGCGGCATTGATTATTTTTGGAATTATTTTAGGTACGACGACTCCGAGGAAAGAGCATGAGCAAAAGTGAGATCCCTACACCTCCGTCAGACGCTGAGTTAGGATTCGCTCCGGACGAAGACTCACCGATTCCATATATGAAGCGGACACGAGATTGGTACCTAGCCTTGGGTTACGGGAACCCGTATCGTTGGGCGCATTACGTTGACGTACCTTTCACACCTCTGGCTCAGCCGCTCGCGCAGACAACGGTTGCTCTGATCAGCACAGCATCACCCTACGATCCAACAAAAGGTGAACAAGGCGTTGGTGCGCCGTATAACGCTGAGGCGAAGTTTTACAAGGTTTACTCGGGCGATAGCTCGGTTGATCACGATGTACGGGTGTCGCATGTAGCGATTGATCGCAAGCACACGACTATGGAAGACCGTAATACCTGGTTTCCATTGCCAGCGTTGCGCACAGCAGTTGCGAAAGGTCGTATTGGTAGTCTGGCAAAACATTTTTTTGGTGTACCAACTAACCGCAGTCAACGCCATACCCTAGAGGTGGACTGCCCTGAAGTCTTGCGTCGTTGCCGAGAAGACGGCGTTCAGGCTGTGGTGCTTGTCCCAAATTGCCCTGTATGTCATCAAACACTGAGTCTGGTTGCACGCTACCTTGAGGCAGCGGGTATACCGACGGTGTTACTTGCTTGCGCGAAAGATATCGTCGAGCACTGTGGTGTGCCCCGGGCAATGTTCAGTGACTTCCCGTTGGGAAATGCGGCTGGCAAACCTAAGGACCCCGCGTCGCAGGCAGCAACATTGGAACTTGCGTTACGCACGCTTGAGTCTGCACCTGCGGCACGTACCACGGTGCAATCGCC
>JBEDEU010000184.1:0-4717 GCA_041175585.1 Pseudomonadota bacterium
CTGGCCACAGCCTTCGGGTTAGCACTGTTTTTAGTATTAACCGTCATGTCAACGGGCAAGCTACTGCACGAACCACTGGCTGGCAATTTCTACGCCATCTTCCCTCACAATACGCTCGCGTTGATGTTCGGTGTCGTCTTCGGTTTCGCGGTTCTCGCGCTCGGGATTGGCGTCAAGCGCTTCTGGAGCGAAATCACACCAGGACAAGCCAGCGGTGAAGCAATCAGCGAAGCCGCGCATAACGCGTTGAAACTGAAATACTTGGATGGCGGCCACGGTGACGGCTGTAACGATGAGGACGATCGCTTCACGCTACGACGCAGACGCTTTCACCATCTCACGTTCTATGGCTTCATGTTGTGTTTTGCTTCGACCTCTGTGGCAACACTCTATCACTACGTACTCGGGTTGCAAGCGCCGTACGCATACACCAGCCTACCTGTCATTCTCGGCACAGTGGGCGGCATCGGTCTGCTGATTGGCCCTGCCGGATTGTTATGGCTCAATCTCAAACGCTCAGCTTTACATGGTGATGCCGCGCAGAAGCCAATGGATCGTGGCTTTATATCTTTATTGTTCTTAACCAGCCTCACTGGTTTAGCTCTTTTGATTTGGCGTGACACAAGTGCCATGGCACTGCTACTCGCCATTCACCTCGGCATTGTCATGGCACTCTTCCTGACATTGCCCTACGGTAAATTTGCTCATGGCATTTATCGCAGTGCAGCGCTGCTAAAGTGGTCGATCGAAAAGCGCATGCCGAACAAGTTGTCACTCGGATCCGACTAATGAAACAACATGGCCCACTCACACACGTCAAAGTCCTTGACCTGAGCCGTGTGTTGGCGGGCCCATGGGCCGGTCAAGTTCTCGCAGACCTTGGCGCCACAGTCATCAAAGTAGAACGCCCTGGTGTGGGTGACGATACCCGCGTTTGGGGCCCTCCTTTTCTGAAAGCCGAGAATGGCGAGCAAACCCGCGAAGCTTGTTATTTTTTAGCAGCGAACCGCGGTAAACAATCCGTCACGATTGATATCAGCACGGCCGAAGGGCAAGAGCTCGTGCGCAAGTTGGCGGCGCAAGCTGACATCGTTCTTGAAAACTACAAGGTCGGCACACTCAACCGCTACGGACTCGCTTACGAAGACTTAAAGGCAGTCAATCCTGCCATCATTTACTGCTCCGTGACCGGCTTCGGACAAGACGGCCCGCTGGCAGATCTGCCCGCTTATGACTTCATGATTCAGGCCATGGGTGGCTTGATGAGCGTGACAGGTGAGCGCGATGGTCAGCCTGGTGGCGGCCCACAAAAAGTCGGCATGCCCATCATGGATTTAATGACGGGCATGTGGGCCGCTGTTGGCGTACTTGCAGCGCTGGCTCGTCGCAACGAAAGCGGTGAAGGCGAATTCATCGATCTAGCCATGCTTGATGTCATGGTCGCCACTATTGCGAACCAGGGTATGAACTATCTCGTGTCTGGCAAAACGCCACAGCGCATGGGAAATAAACATCCCAACATTCAACCTCAAGATGTTTTTCAATGCACCGATGGTCAAATGGTACTGGCCGTTGGCAACGACGGACAGTTTGCCAGCTTCTGTCAGGCAATGAATCGCCCTGATCTTGCCAGCGACCCCCGTTTCACTACGAACAGTTCACGCGTGGTGAACCTAGTCGCACTGATGGAGATTTTGGTTGAGGAGATTGGCAAGCGCTCGCGTGCGGAGTGTATTGACGCGTTGCGCGCATATGGCGTGCCGTGCGGTCCCATCAACACGATCCCAGAAATTTTGGCTGAGCCCCAGATTATTCATCGGGAAATGTTGCGATATCTTCCCCATCCCACAGCCGGAAAAGTGCCGCAAATTGTGAGCCCGCTCAGGCTCAAACAAAACCCGCTTGCCTTTAACGATGCGCCACCATTACTCGGTGCTGATACCCAAGCAGTGCTCAAAGAGATTGGCGTGACGCCTGAGCAGTACGCAGCGCTACTTGCACGCGGCGTGTTGTAGCGATAAATCCGCGACCTAGCCGCTCGGCCTATTTGGGGAAGCCCGCGCTCTGCGATCCCAATAGGCGACGAAGGCCGAGCCATTGCTGCGCCCAGAAACCTCGACCATAGTCCCGTCCGCCACCTTCAGGCATTTGATCGTGGATCCCAGTCTTGGCGTACGGCGTATCAAAGCGTGCCGTCTTGAAAAGCATATCCCATAAGGGAAATAGCACCGCAAAGTTATGCCCCTTTGCCGGCCCAGCAGTGGACTCGCTGTATTCGATGGAGTGGTGATAACGATGGAACTTAGGGCTAACGATAAACCGATCGCCTAGTTTCCCGAAGGACAAGCGAATGTTGCCGTGAGAGTAGCTTTCAACTAACTGTGTCAACACAACAATCAGCACAAACTGTCCTGGCGGCACGCCAACTAATTTGGCGATAAACACAAACACAATGCTGCGCAACAGGCTATCGAGCAAGTGGTTACGGTTATCACTCCACATCGTCATCTGCCGCTGACTATGGTGCACAGCGTGCAAACTCCAAAACCATGCGTAGCGATGTTGTGCGCGGTGATAAAAATAGTCGACTGCATCAAAGATAAGCAAATAGATTAAAAAACTCACCCAAGCAATATCTGTCACACCGGGCCACACCTGGTCCACGTGAAAGGTCGTAAACCCTGCGACACGTGCCTGCCCAAAAAGCGCGTCAGCCAAAGGCGCCACAGAAAAAAATAAAACAAGTCGAAACAAACCCAACCGATGAATAAGGGTGTACAAAATATCGTTACGTATTTCCTGTCGATTGATCACGGGTTCGACCGGCCGCCAGCGCTGCAACGCTCCAAAGACTGTCGCAATCATCGCGATTTGCAATAGTCCGATCAATAACCACATCGTGCCGTTATAGGCGTCCTCGAGATAGCCACTGAGACCCAGATTAAAAAATAGCGGCTGCACAATGATCTCAAAGAGCCATTGATGTGCATCGTCAAAAAGGGCAATCGCTGATTGAATCATCACTACTTTGTTTTAAAGGTTGTTCCACAGCAGGCACATGTGGTGCATACATAGGATGGACATCAATTGTTGCAAAACAAAATCCGCGCTTCTTTAGGCCGACAATCAATGGCTCAAGCACAGCAGGTGCCCAAGGATCTTTACGCGACCAAATCCCGAGGTGCGCCATCAGAATGTCGCCAGATCGAATATTCTGCAACGCCCGCTGGAGCAGCACAGTATTAGGATACTGCTCGCTTGGCAGCTCGTCGCCTAAAAACCCTGCCGGCGACCAGCCTACATGCTCATATCCACAGGCCTGGGCGGCCTGCAACAGCGCTGGAGAGATGCGCCCCCCTGCGGATCGAAATAGTGGCAATATTTTGCGGCCAGTCATTTCCTCAAACCGTTCGCCAGGCCGTGCAAGTTCGCGGCAATAATCTTGTGCGCTCCAGGTTTGAGTTTTTCCTTGAAGCGGTCCAGCACTCGCCTGAACCCTAAACGCTCCATTAGGCAAATCCGCCTGCCAATACACGTGATCATATGTATGAGAGGCGAATACATGGCCTTGGTCAGCCATCGACTGCCACCATGTCGCCCACTCATCATCTAGGCTCGAACCACCCGTGCGCGTGAGCTCATTCGCTAGAAAAAAGCTTGCGCGCACACCTTGCCGCTTCAGAATATCTTCAATAAGCGGGGCCACTTCCATATGACCAGTATCAAAGGTCAGATAAACCGGTCGGTCGCACGACTCTGTCGACGGCTGCGATGTCTGAGCATGCGCAACCGAGATGGTCAATCCAAGAGCGAATACCCAGACTTTAATCGCGGCTCGCATGATTTAGCGTCCAGACTCCGTGCGGCGATTTGCCCACGGGAATCTGCTTTACAACCGCCTTTTTCTCGGTGTCAATAACAGCAAGTCTTCCCGCCCAGCGCGCCGTCACCAGGAGCGTCTTACCGTCTGCCAGCATTTCCATGCAGTCTGGACCGGCGGGAGTCTTGTACGTATCAACAACTTTCAGTGTGGTCCAGTCGATACGGCTAATCGTGTTCGCGCTCCGGTTGCTCACGAAGACGTGACGCTTGTCTCCTTGAGACCGGAAGGCATGGGCCCCCTTGCCTGTCGGGATACGCTTCTTTAGTACCGCCTTCCCACTAGACAGATCGTACGCCTCGACACCATCTTCACCCGTCAAGCCAATCAACAAAGTTTTATCATCAGGTGTCAGGTAGAGATCTGCTGGGGTCTTGCCCACACTGACTGTCCACAATCGCTTTTGAGTCGCCAGATCAATCGCAGTTAACTGATGACTGTCTTGCAAAGTAATGTAAGCGACGGTGCTTTTGCTATCAATGGCGATATGGCTAGGTGTCTTGCCCGCTGGAATACGCTTGACCAAATGCAGCTTGAATTCATCGCCCACACGTTCCCAGCGGTAGATATCGACGTGATCCAACCGGTTCGCGGCCGTGACAAACCATTTCATGTCCGGCGAAAAACGCAAATGGTAAGGGTCTAAGATCCCCGTCATCGTGCGCTGCACCGCTGCAGTCTTCGGATCTAGAAATGTAATCGAGTCACCCTCGGCATTGGCCACCATGACCGACTTATTATCGGGTGTGAGATACAAGTGGTGAGGTTCCTTACCCACCGGTACCCGTTTAATTTCTGTGTACGTTTGCGGATCAATCACGCTCACATCTGCGTTCA
>JBEDEU010000185.1:0-4715 GCA_041175585.1 Pseudomonadota bacterium
CCAGAACACACCAACACAGCACCTGCCAGGGCCGAGGTGATTTTGCCCAGCCATTTAAAACTTTTATTATTTTTCATGATGAATGTCTCTTCTCCGTTTATCGTGAACTACTGTATGCACGTCACTAAAACATTATTCTTTGGGCAAAAGATGTTGGCCCTGCAAGTGAGACTGCAAAGCCGCGGGTACCTCTAACTCAAAGTTCAATATCGCGGCCGATAACGCTTTGCCGTAATTATCCAGACACAAACTACGCGACACGCCCCCGCCAAGCGCACCTTGCGCAACAAAATTCATCGCATGGAGCTGATCAACGTCGTAGCGGGTCACCGAACCTTTAATTGCACCTGCGTAAAAATCTTTAAAACGCTCCGCGGTCAGCTGCGCCTTCAGTAGGGGATATAACTCTGGCGTATACGCAAACACAGCAATATTTGAGGTGTCGCCCTTATCGCCAGAGCGGGCGTGCGCAACATGTTGAAGTTTTACTTTCATGGTTCAACTCACAAAATAGTTTACGGTGGGCATAATGCGTTCGCGCGGCACAAGCGACGACCACACACCAATCACTTCACGCGTACGGTCTTGGTGCGGAACCCGTTTGCCGGTGTGGGCAATCCCTGACACCGCCATCCCGTCAATCTCACGACCGACCTTGATCGCCTGCTCACGCGTCTTAGTGCGCGCTGCAACGCGCACAGCAACCTCGTATGGCTCCGGTGCATCTTTAGGAGTCGCATCACCATGAATCGCGTTTAAGCCTAGATAGTCGATTCGAATTTCTTCGGCCTCGAGCTTCACAATCTTGAAGCGCTCTTCCAGAATTTTCTTTGCCAGTTGCGCCCGTCGCAGCGCGCCCGGACCTGCGTAGAAAAACATGTCCTCACCGATAAACCCCTCGGTGCAACCAATCGATACTTTGAGCGTTGGTGTGCGAGGCTTTCCACTGATATGACTGACTTTGACACGATCTGTACCCACTTGTTCAAGTACAGCCGTCGAGAAGTCCACCACCACATCGGGGGTCAAATAATTGAAAGGATCATGTACCTCGTACAACAATTGTTCTTTGATGGTTTGCAAGGTAATCGCACCGCCTGTTCCCGTGACTTTGCTGATCACAGCACTTCCATCGGGGCTAACTTCAGCAATGGGAAAACCAAAATTCCAGGGCTCTGGTACGTCTTTGAAACCTGGGTCAGCAAAATAGCCACCCGTTGCTTGCGCACCGCACTCCAGGATGTGACCAATCCCGGTCCCTTGTCCGAGCTTGACGTGATCCAGAGGATCCCAACCGAACTCAAACATCATCGGTGCCAAAAAGATTGATGGGTCCGCGACACGACCAGTGATCACGATTTGTGCGCCAGCCTTCAACGCTTGAACAATTGGCTCAGCACCTTGATAAACCTCAGCGGAGATCAAGGTCGACTGCAGACTTGCAGTCGGTTTGCCATTTTCCAGGATGGTATCGGTCAGCTCGAGCACATGCTCAGTAATCAGGCTGCCATTCACCGCAGCAACCTTAACACCCGTATAACCAAACTCCTTGAGCCAGTGCACAACGCGTTGTGCGGCAGCATCTGGGTTAATCCAACCTTGATTACTAATGATCTTCGTGCCACGCGCCATACAGGCGGGCAATACCGCACGCATACGATCATCCAGATAGGTGTCATAGCCAGGGAAACTTGGGTCACGTCGCGCACGAACCTGCGCCGCAGATACCGTTGCTTCAGCCATTGTTTCAAAACACAAATAATCGAGCTCACCCTTTTCTGCATTCAGTGCTGCAGGCTCCACGCGATCGCCCCACCATGCAGCGCCCGATCCAATTCTGATAACTTTTTTCATCTTGCTCTCAAAAAAACGCCCTCAATTCTTTGAGGGCGTACGATTCAACCACTTACCGATAAGCGTCTTAAACGGTCGCAACAGCTGTCGATGGCGACCCCACTGCACCAGGCAAACGCAGCGGCGGTGCCGTCAACAAGAATCGATTTCGGCCATGCTCACGCAGCCATTTTGCGAGGGGCGTGAGATAAAACATTTCACCCAGATGCACGCCGAGCTTGAACAAACAGTGCTCATGCAATGGCAAGGTCGCGCAACAACCCACGTGATCGACTGCTGGGTAATGCTCGACGGCGTAGTTATCGGCCATCAACACCACCAACTGACTGTCGGTGATCCAGTTCAATAGTTTTTGGTCCCGACCGTTCAAGGCTGCGCAGCTGGTTTCGAGGGTATGCAGGTCAGGCTTACCCTTCATGTCCATCAACATTTGCGCGAAGCCTGTGTGCAAACACACCATATCGCCAGGCTCGACAACCACCTTATCTTTTTCCATGACACGCATCAGGGTGTCATAGCCAACGATCTCTCGCTTATTGCCAAAGTGCGCGTGAAAGTCGAGCATGACGCCGCGACCCTGCACGCAAGACTCCGCCATATTTTGAATACCTAAGGCCGTTGCATTCGACGTCGAACGCTGATCGCCGGGTTGTGGCACACCAGCATCTTTCGCATCCGTCGGACCTTGAATGTCGTCACCCGCCCGGTAGCCGTTGTAATAGACCGACTCAGGAATCCCATCGCCGTTTGCATCAAAACGGGAGCCGACGTGCGCCAAGCTATCCCATTGGGTGGAGTACTGAAGATGCATCACGACCAAATCATCACTGATCACATCCGTATGCTGTTCGTTATCGCGAAACAGCCCGTAGTTCATGTTTGGACGATCGCCACGCAGTGTTGGACGAATGACGGGAGGAAAACGTCTCGGGTTCAGTAAGTTGCCACCGGGTAAGTCCAACGGCAGGCTCAAACAGAATGGTTGAAACTCTTTGACTTCAGCGATGCCCTGCTTGAGCTTGGCTGGCGTCAAGAGATTGATGCGACCCCGCTGGTCGTCCGGTCCAAAATCACCCCATGTCGATCCTTCAGGACGATTTACCCAACGTTTTGACCCGCTCATGCTTTGTATCTCCGATTTATGTTTATTGTGACTAGCGTTCGTGTGCGTTCTTTTCTACGCCCCTAGGATAGTCAACCGATCTGCGCATAGAGTCAAGTCCGCTCCCTATACGACAAATGCAAAAGGGCCGCTGACAATGTCAGCGGCCCTTCACTTAAATCATTTTGGTCTACGCAGACTACTGCAAAGACCGGTCAATATGCCAATACTCAGGCTTTCTTGACTTTTTCGAGCATCTTGAACACGCCTTTAGGAGCGTTGACGAACAGGCGCTTGAAGGCCTTGCCCAAGCAACGGCGCTCGAGAGTGTTGCGACGCGTACGTTTTGTTTCTGAAGCCATAGCAATTCTCCGGTAGGGAACTGAGTATATTACCCTAAATTTGACCCGGTTATCGCCGCCTTCCCCAACCCCGGCGTGGCTAGCCCGCTCTATGATTGCGATATGAACCCCACTATTCGCATTACTGGCGCGCGCCAGAACAACCTAAAAAACCTCGATGTCACCCTAAACACCGGGGAGCTGACCGTCGTCACCGGCGTGAGCGGCTCAGGCAAAAGCTCCTTGGCGTTCGATACCTTGTACGCGGAAGGTCAACGGCGCTACGTCGAAACCTTCTCTCCTTACGCCAGACAGTTCCTGGACCGCATGGATAAGCCTGTGGTCGATAAGATTGAAGGCATCTTGCCCGCAATCGCCATTGATCAAACCAACCCAGTGCGCAGCTCACGCAGCACGGTTGGCACCATGACCGAGCTCAATGACCATCTGAAACTACTGTTCGCACGTGGCGCGCAATTAATGTGTCGTGGGTGCGGTCAAGCGGTTTGCCGCGACAGTACCGCGTCAATTTTTAGCGCTATTACTGAGCGTGCAGCTAAGGCAAGCGATCCAAGACTTGTCATCACTTTCCCAGTCCAGGTGCCGGCAAACTTTAGCGAAGACGAGGTCCGTGGCTTTTTAGATCAACAAGGTTATACCCGCGTCCACGCCGATGAAGGCCCAACGCAGACAGACGTCAGCGCACCGAGCACCGCCACAAAAGCTCCTGCAAAGTCCAGCAAGAAGAAGTCAGCAACGCTCTCACCAACGTTGCGGACCTTGCGGGTAGTACAAGATCGCTTTCGCATTGCTGGAGCTGACACTTCGCGTGTCATGGAGGCTCTGGACATCGCACTAAAAATGGGCAATGGCCTCATCGCCGTGCATGCCCTTGATCAAGATGGTCAGGACACTGAAGTCTGGAAGTTTAGCGACAAGCTACATTGTGCAGACTGCAATATTAGCTATAGCGATCCGCTGCCAAGCACGTTCTCGTTTAACTCACCGCTTGGTGCCTGCGAGGCCTGTCGTGGATTTGGACGAGTAATCGGGATCGACTTTGGGCTAGTGATCCCCGACGAAAACAAGACGCTGGAAGGTGGCGCCATCAAGCCATGGCAAACACCGAGCTACAAAGAATGCCAGGTCGAACTCGAAAAGTACGCCAAACGAGCAAACGTCTCAATCAATACTCCCTGGAAGCACTTGCCCCCCGAGCATCAAGAGTGGGTCCTGCACGGCGATCCACTTTGGAAAGGCGGTAATCAAGCCTGGAAAACGCAGTGGTATGGGGTACAGCGCTTCTTTGACTGGCTCGAGACCAAGTCCTACAAGATGCATGTGCGCGTACTGTTGTCCAAGTACCGCAGCTATACCCCTTGCCCGAGCTGCAAGGGTGCGCGACTCAAGCCCGATGC
>JBEDEU010000186.1:0-4704 GCA_041175585.1 Pseudomonadota bacterium
ACCGCTTGCCGATGATACGGGCAGACGGATTATCTTTAAGCGTTCCGGTAAATGTGTCACCAGAAACTTCGCCATTAAATGTTTGCATGACGCCTTGTGCGTCTGCATAGCTGAAGGTAATTTGTGTGCCCGTCAGCTTACCTTCGATGCGTTGAAAGGCTTTGCCTTCTGGCGTGAAATCCGCGTGAAACTCTTGGCTTTTTTGCACGACTGAAAGACTAACCTGATCCATGCCAGGGACGCCCTCAAGACGCCAGAAGCCCTGTACATTTGCGGGCACAATCCAAAAGTGCCCAACGGTGCCGCTATCTCCATAAAACGTCTTGTCGGGTAACCAGCTCCCTATCGTGAAAGTATTGGACACAATGCGCGTACCAGGCTTCATATTAATAAGCACAGGGTAGAGTTTTAAATTCAAGGATGGCAGCAAATAAAGCGTTACAACCGTTGCTTGCGAGAAATCCTCTGCGAAGATGTCGCCGGTAATGATCTTCACCTTGTTAGCAACGCCGGCATTTTTAGCATTTTGTCGAGCGTACTCGGCCATTTGCGGATCAAACTCAATTCCTACCGCACGTGCACCAAAGCTTCGAGCGGCTTCGATTGCGATTTTCCCGTCTCCGGCGCCAAGATCGTAGACGAGATCCTTATCGGTAACTTGCGCTGTTTCAAGCATTTTTACCAGTAGGCTATTAGGCGTTGGTACCCAAATAACATCTTTTCCTTCTTGCGCCATCACCGGTTGGTAGCCAGTTGATTGGGATGGCGGCGTTGCGCATCCAGTCAGTGTGCCGCCAACGAGGATTGTCATGGCACAAGCTAAAGCTGTCAGAGATAAGCGATTTTTCATTATTGATTCAATATGCGGCCGCAAGAAGCTCATCGTATAACGCGACCGTCATACTTCGAGGATTGGTTTTGTTCGCATTGTCGAGCATTGCGGCATGAGGAATTCCTGCGAGGTCTCCTTTGGTGAGACCAAGGTCACGCAGCCTAGGTGGAATACCAAGTGCTACAACAAGCTCATAGAGATGCTGCGGTAACTCCTGGGCGGAGCCCATCCCGAGATACTCAGCAATTTTTTCGGCTTTACCGCCCAGATCGCTCAAGTTCAAGCGAACGACATGGGGTAAAAGAATCGCATTGAGTGTGCCATGGTGATAGCCAAGTGCACCGAGAGGGTGTGCGCAGGCGTGCACAGCACCCATGCCTTTTTGAAAACATAGCGCGCCCTCGAGTGAGCCCATCATCATGTTCCAGCGCGCCTCACGATTTTCTCCGTGTTCAACAGCTTCTTGAATATGTGCAAAGATTCTTTTCATACCGTCCAGCGCGATCGCATCGGCAGGTGGATTGATCGTTGGCGAACAGTATGTCTCAATGCAATGCGCGAGCGCATCCATTCCCGTCGTCGCGGTGACAAGGGGAGGGAGACCAACGGTAAGCTCGGGGTCACACAGTGCAGCAGTGACGATAGATGGGCATCTGACTCCCGCTTTAATTCCATTATCAAAAATAATGACAGCTGAGCGACCGACTTCACTACCGGTTCCGGAGGTGGTTGGGATCAGCAATAGCGGGGGCGTCTCACCTAGTGGCAGTTCGTTCGGATTGCGATTCGAATAGTTCCATAGCGGTGGGTTGTGTGTCGCAAGAATCGCAATTGCTTTTGCTAAGTCGAGTGCAGCGCCACCTCCGATTCCAATGACGCCATCGCACTGGTTCGCAAGAAACGCTTGCGCACCGGCTTTCGCTGCATCTTCCGTGGGGTTCGCGGGTACGTCGCTAAATATGGTACGTTGGATTGAGTCAGGTACTTGTTCAATAGCTTTAGCAAAGACGCCTGCAGCGATGACACCACGATCCGTCACAAATAAAGGATGTGAAATCTTGTTGCTTGTCATCAATGAAGCTAGATTTTTGCGGACCCCAAAATCAAAGTAAACGGGCGGGCCAAAAAGAATCGTGCTCATACAATCCGGATGATTTGTTTTCCGACGTTTGCCCCATTGAGCATGTCGATGAATGCTTGAGGTGCGTTCTCAAGACCGTCGCATACCGTCTCAAGGTGTTTGAGCTTGCCAGCTTTGTATCCCGCTTGAATTTCGGCAGTGGCAGCAGGCCATAAGTCGCGATGATCAGATAGTACGAATCCTCTCAATGTGACACGTTTGTTGAAAAATTCACGATAGTTTTTTATACCGTACGGTTCAGTTGCATTGTATTGAGATACCGTGCCGCATAGCGCGACGCGTGCATTGAGCTTGAGCAAGGTCAGAACAAAATCGGTGATACTTCCGCCGACGTTGTCAAAGTAAACGTCAACACCTTCAGGGACGGCGCGTGCGAGATCTTCTTGAAAGGTGGGGCTCTTGTAGTCGACGCATGCGTCGAATCCCAGTTCGTTTACCACGATGTCGCATTTACGTTGGCCTCCGGCAATGCCCACCGCACGGCATCCACGCAGCTTTGCAAGTTGCCCAACCATGCTACCGACAGCACCCGAGGCAGTCGAGACCAAAACTGTTTGACCAGCGACGGGCTTACCAAATTCCATCAGCCCAACCCAGGCAGTTAGACCGGTAGAGCCAAGTGCACCGAGAAAGGCACTCAGAGGGAGAAAAGAGGGGTCGATCTTCTGCAATTCAGCGGCTGGCGCTGCGCTAACGTCCTCCCAACTCATTCGCCCGACAACCCAGTCGCCCAGTGCGAAGTTATCCGAGGCGCTTTCTACTACCTGGCCGATCGTACGACCGACCATTTTTTCGCCGATTTTCATCACAGGAGCGTAAGAGTCTTTTGCCTCCATGCGAATACGTATGTATGGATCGACGGAGAGGTAATGATTACGAACCAATACTTGCCCAGCCGTAATGGAGGGAATAGCGCCTAACTCAAGACGAAAACAATCTAAAGTTGGAATTCCTGTCGGTCGCTTAGCGTAAAGAATTTGGCGATTAACTGTTGGCAAGGAAGACATTATTTCAATTAGCCTATGGAAATATTAGCTGTTCGGATGAGGCTCTCAAGCGCGGAGCGCTGGGTGTTGAGCCAAGCGGCAAACTGACTCGGTGTGTTGGCAACTAGAACCATTCCCCGCGAGTCGATCGTCTTGATCACTGCAGGATCGGTTGCTGCTTTCGCGGTTGCTGCCTGGAGTGCTTGGATGGCTTCTGGAGGAGTCCCTTTAGTTGCAAAAAATCCGAACCAATCGTCCATGTCAAAGCCGGGGTAACCTTGTTCTGCGATAGTTGGGATATCAGGGTAGCTTTTTGTACGTTCAAGGCTGGTTAAGCCGAGAATACGCGCCCGGCCAGACTGCACTGCAGAAATTGCAGTCGATAGCGTGAGTAGCGTCGAATCAATTTGCCCACCCATCAAGTCTCGTACCGCATCCGCACCACCTTTATAGGGTGTGTGTATCAGTTCGATCCCAGCAACTTGTTGAAACATTGCCATTGCTAAGTGCCCCATACCACCGGATGGGGGCGTGCCGCAGGCAATCTTTTTAGGGTTCGCTTTTGCATACGCAACAAATTCTTTGAGTGTTTTTGCTGGGAAATTCTCTTTCACTGCTAAGACTTGTGGCACGCGAACCGCAAGAGTGACTGGAATAAAGCTCGTCTTGTAATCGAATGGAATGTTCTTGAGTAGGATCGGATTTGTCAGTTGATTCGCCGCATCCCACAAAAACGTATAGCCATCAGCGGGTGCCTGCAGGGCTGCTTGCGCGGCGATCATGGCATTCCCGCCGGTACGATTCTCAACAACAATCGACTGGTTGACGATCGCGCCCATTGCGGCGCTGATGGCGCGTGCTGATGTATCGGCAGCTCCCCCGGCGGAAAAGGGTACGAGCACTCGTAATCCCTTGTTGGGCCAGCTTCCTTGCGCAAAGACCCTGCCATTGAACAGAGCCGAAGCGGCTAAACCGACGCTGCCTTGAAGAAGTGCACGGCGCGTATTCTTAGTATGTTTTTTCATCATGGTCTCCATTGTTATTTTGAGAGGAGGTGTCTTAGGCACTTACAAATCGTAATTCCCTTGATGGGATTCGAAGATGTACCTCGGAACCTGCCGCTAACGCCAACTTGCCCCGGCTATGGGGGATATCAGCGCGCACGATTGCTTGGCCGACACGTACGTCATAGCGGAAGGCATCACCTAAAAACTCCGCGCTCACTATTTCACCTTTTAAGACCAAATGCCCGTCGAGATCGCTTTGCGCATCGGATGCGAAGTGCACCGCATGTGGCCTAAAAGCTAGATCCATGGCAGTGAACTGCTGTTCGAGACCTTGGGGCAACACGACTTCGCCCAGCGTCGGTGAATTAAAGCGTAGGTGATCCCCGTCGGTTTGGAAACGACCAGAAAACAGATTGACAGACCCTACGAATTGAGCGACGAACCTATTCACTGGAAAGTCGAAGAGATCCATAGGCGATCCAACTTGTTGGATAACACCTTGATCCATGACCGCAATACGGTGGCAAGTCGTCAGCGCTTCCTCTTGGTCGTGGGTCACAAAGATAGTAGTGAGTCCAAGACGTTTTTGTAGCTCGACCAGTTCGTGCCTTGTTTGGGTTCTTAGTTTGGCATCCAGATTGGACAGTGGCTCGTCAAGAAGAAGGACCTGTGGTTCGATCGCGAGTGTCCGTGCGATCGCGACGCGTTGTTGTTGACCTCCTGACAGTTGCCCCGGAC
>JBEDEU010000187.1:0-4687 GCA_041175585.1 Pseudomonadota bacterium
ATTGTGTTCTAACCCACCCTCTCGCGCAAAGCTCAAGCTAGCCGCCGCCACATCGGCAATCGAAGTCATGCTCTCACCAGTCGAGGCGAAGGCTGCATCAACCAAGGCAGCTCGGTCACGTCCGGACACGATTTCAGCCAGAGGATTGAGCGCTCGTGCTTGTCGCACGCGCTCTTCAAGCATCGCATCATCTACAAGATCAATCTTTGTCAGGACAATTTTCTGTGCAGCAGCAAGTTGCGCAGCTGCATCCTCAAACTGGTCTGTACGCAGGCCCCCTAATTGGGCATCGAGGGTAGAGACGACCGAAACACGCAACCCACGCTTTGAAAGCTCGGGATCCGCTAATGAAGCCAGAATGGGTCCGGGCCGGGATAGCCCACTGGTCTCAAGAATCACACGGCGCAGAGCCAGCGCACCTGCTGGACGAGGCGCATCTAAGAGGTCCGCAACAGTCGTCACCAAACTACTGCGCAAGGAGCAACAAACACATCCGTTGGCCAGCATCCGCAGATCAAGGGCATCCTGCTCCTCTGCGACCAAAACACCATCAATGCCGATCTCGCCAGCTTCATTCACAATAACAGCCGTATCACGCAGCTGCGCTTGACGTAAAAAGTCTGATAGCAGCGTTGTCTTTCCGCTACCTAAAAAGCCACACAAGACAACAAGTTCAACGGGCTGGTGGTCTGTCATCTTCGCTACCCACCCAGCTCTGATTCACGATCTCACGTACTTCAGCTAACAACTGCTCGGTGTCATACACCACTCCAGCGCGAATCGTATAACGCAACGAACGCTTCCATTCAGCCTTTGATGTCTCGTCATTTAGGCGTATGGCACCCGTACCGTACATGAGCTTGAAATCTTCAAGCGGATTGAAGTCATGCACGAGCAAATCGGCACGCTTACCCACATCGATCGAACCTGTGTCATCTTCTAGACCGAGGAGCTCGGCGCCAAGCGACGTGGCAGCACGCATCACCTCAAGCGGATGGAACCCAGCCTCTTGCAACAACTCCAACTCACGAATCAAACCAAATCCATAAATTTGATAAATAAAGCCCGAATCACTTCCCGCGCAGACACGTCCGCCAAGGTTCTTATATTCGTTTACGAACTGCATCCACAACTGATAGTTCTGTTTCCACTCAACTTCGTTGGTCGTGCTCCAGCGATACCAGTACGCGCCATGCCCGCCACGCTGGGGTTGGAAGTACTTCCAAATAGTTTTGACCGTGTAGTCGCCGTGCCAGTCAGCTCTGCGCGCCCGCATTAAGTCGCGATTCGCGTCATAGATATTGAAAGTCGGTACGAATGTGTGACCAGCCTCAAGGAACTGCTCGAGCACGTCGTTCCATTTCCGACTCCCTGGCTGCGCGGCTTGCATGAACATCTGCCCGGACACAGAGAAGCGAAAATATTCATCTCCGTAGTTGTAGTCAGTCGGAAAATTTTGAACGGTACGATTTTCGAATAATGCCTCTGGAATACCGTAATAATGTTCGGAACTTGTCAGCCCCCATTTTGCCGAACTCAAGGCATTGACGCGGGTGACCGCCATCTGTGCATGGTGGCATCCGCTGCGTAAACCTTGCTTATTTGCCTCATCAAGCGCAGCTTGCATGATGGTAGGCGGCGCACCAAAAAACTTGATCCCGTCAGCACCGCGCTCTTTCACACGCCTGACCCAGTCACGTGCTTGTTCAGGCGTAAATATTGTTTTGATGCGCTCATTTACCGCAGGAAAGTACGCGTGCAAGATCATCCGCGGCGCCGCGATTTGGTTCGCTTCGGCCGCATCGCGCTGTTGCAACATATAGTTCAAACCGTTCATCGAGCCCATCTCACGGACGGTTGTCACGCCGTGCGCCAGCCAAAGCTTGTATACATAGTCCGCCGTTGGCACTTCACCACTCATCGCATGCCAAGGCGTACCAACGTGCGCGTGGCAATCAATCAAGCCTGGCGTAACGAACTTCCCGTGGCAATCAATCTCGTGATCGCCTGACGCCGGACGATTCGCGGGGTTGATCGCTTTGAGCGGTGTGCCTACGTTCTTTAACTCCGTGATTCGACCGTTTTCAACGACGATATCAACTGGTCCGGACGGAGGAGCGCCCGTACCATCAATAACCGTCGCGCCACGCAGAACGAGCCTCTTGAAGGGGCCTACACCACTTGTACGTGCTGTCGCCGGTACGGCTGGATGCATGCCTTTAGGTTCAAACATCAAACGCGGCTCTTCACCGGCCAAAACATCCACAGCTTTAATATCTGCCATCACTGCTCCACATTCAGTAAAAAACGAGCCGAGTCTTATAGACGGTTCACGTACACAACACCTTCTTTCATGACCAACGGGATGTGGTCACCCTGACCAAGCAGACAAGACACATCGCGCAGCGGATCTCCGTCCACCACCAAGACATCCGCAAACGCCCCGGGCGTCAGGCGTCCAAGCTTGCCCGTCATATTCAACACTTCCGCTGCGGTGGTCGTTGCGCTACGCAACACCTCAGCGATGGGCAATACCTCAGACCGAATCCGGAACTCTTCGCTCTGCAGACGATGAGATGGGCCTAACAAATCACTTCCATAACCCATTTTGACCCCTGCGTTACGATAAATTTCCAACGAAGCAAGCCCGGCTGTGCGCACTTCGTCAATTTTCGCGACGCTATCGGCTGGCAGGCCGTATTGAGCCCCCTCTTTGGCGAGTGCTTCATAGGTAATCAACGTAGGCACTACGTACGCATTATGGTCATGCATGAGCTTTGCGGTAGCTTGATCCACTAAGTTGCCATGCTCGATCGTACGGACACCTAAACGCACAGCACGAGCTATCGCCTCTGGTGTGTACGAATGCGCCATCACGTATGTTTGACGCGCGGTGGCCTCATGAACGACAGCCGCAATTTCTTCATCGGAATATCCCCAGGACGCGATCGGATCCGTAGGTGACGCAACACCACCGGACGCCATAATTTTGATTTGATCGGCACCCATCTGAAATTCTTGGCGTACTGCTTGGCGCAAGGCATCGACACCATCAACCACGCGTCCGATATCACCAGCTCGAAAACAACAGCCACAAAAACTCATTGGGCGCAGATGGTCCGAGCGCGGGCGGGGATCACCATGGCCACCGGTTTGGCTGAGTGCGCGGCCTGCAATGAAGAGACGCGGCCCATCGATTGTCCCTTCATTAATTGCGCACTTGAGCCCCCAGCCCGCACCTGCAGCGTCACGTACCGTGGTGAACCCACGCTGCAGCATTGCTTTGATGATCGGCACTGAGCGCATCATCACTAATGCGTCCGGCAGAACGCCTTGTGTACTCAAATTAAGCTGTGTCGCCGTTACGTGCACATGCAAATCAATTAAGCCAGGCATCACTGTCTTACCCGCGACATCAATCACCCGCGCGGTCTTACTCGTTAGCGACTTTTCAGATACCTCTTTGATCAAACCGTTTTCGACCAAAATATCATGCGGACCCAGCAATGCGTCATGCAAAGGATCGAGCAAATTTCCATTTTTGAACAGGACCGCTTCTTGCATAGACACCTCGAGATATCGATAAATAGGGGCTTAAGACGCCATTGTTTTGACATAACGGCGATGTATCAACCAATTCGCGCTCAGCGCAATCAACATGGTCGCAATCACTAAGATGAGGGCCATACTAGAACCGAACGTCCAGTTTGAAGCCTTGGCGATTTGACCGTACAGCGAAGGTGCCATCATGGTGATCCCGCTACCGCCAAGCAAAACAGGGGTAGCGTAAGCATTCATACATAAAATAAACACAAGCATCGTTCCGGCAGCAACACCTGGGGCGGCGATCGGCAAGACGATTCGGCAAAACGTGGTGAACATATTCGCACCGAGATTTTGCGCGGCCTCTTCGACTGCGAAATCAATTCCCTCGAGGACACTCTGAAGTGTCAAGATCATGTAGGGCAACACGACCGCTGTCGTGCCAATGACCACGGCAAGGGGTGTGTACAACAACTTAATCGGCTGCGCGATGGCCCCTAGCCAGATCAATAAGGCATTGACTGCACCCGCGTTACCAAGCACCACCATCCAGCCGGCCGCTCGAACAACGTTACCAACCATCAAAGGAAAGACCAGCAAAATAATCAGCAAGCTCTTATGTCGGCTCTGCGTCTTAGCTAAAAAATATGCCACAGGAAACCCGAGTAGAAGTGCAAGCACGGTACAAATTGCGGCGACTTTGACCGTATCAAAAAACACACCGCGGTAATACGAGTCGCTAAAAAATTTCACATAATTTTCAAATGTGAAGCCTTCGCGCATCAGATGCACTGGATCGTGAAAGTTAAAGCTGTAACGAAACATCAACACGATAGGCACCATGATGATGCAGAACACCACCAGGGATGACGGAAACGCCAAACTAATCCCGAGTCGCGCTTGACGATTGTCACTTAGGGATACCGAGCTCACGCCCTCCCCTCCTCGTTAAACACAACGCAATCAGACGCTTTAAAGTTCATCGTCAGTGATTGACCAACTACAAAGGTATCAGACGGTGAAACCGCGGCCGTATTAGGCACCTGGCAAGACAAACGCTGTTGTCCGGGCCCTGTCAGCACCACATCGACAAAAGAACCTAAATAGGCCGACGACTGAACCGTAACAAGCACGTTGTTTTCGT
>JBEDEU010000188.1:0-4676 GCA_041175585.1 Pseudomonadota bacterium
CGGGGATGATGACAGGCCCTGGCACGAACACATATCTAATTGGTAACGCTGTCACGGGAGTGGCTGTGATTGACCCGGGCCCAAACCTAGAGGATCACATTCAAAACATTATGGCGGCAGCGACAGGGCCGATCAAATGGATTCTGTGCACCCATACGCATATCGATCATTCCCCTGCATCCAACAGCATCAAAGAAAAAGCTGGCGCGCAAATTTACGGCCGACCTGCACCTGCCTATCCAAATCAGGATCAAACCTTCAAGCCGGATCACATCGTCGAACATGACCAGATTCTAAACGTCGCAGGGGTCACGTTAAAAGTCATCCATACGCCTGGGCATGCATCGAATCAGGTTTGTTTCTTGCATGAAGAGCAGAAAATGCTGTTCACAGGGGATCACGTCATGCAAGGCTCTACCGTGGTGATTAACCCACCCGACGGCAACATGGCGCAATACCTGGATTCGCTTCGACTCATTACAGAATATCCAATTGATTACCTAGCACCGGGACACGGTTTTCTCATGAGCAATGTTCACGAGATCGTCGACCGACTTATCATCCATCGCCTTGGTCGTGAGAACAAGGTACTTTCTGCGTTGCGGACCCAAGGCCGACCGCTTCCTCTCGAGGAACTCGTCAAACACGCCTACTCGGATACCGATGAGCGACTGCATAAGGTAGCGATGCGATCACTTCAAGCGCATCTTGATAAACTACTGACAGAGGGGCGAGCACAACACCGAAATGGTGAATGGAGCCTCAGTCAATAGAAAGTTTTGCAGGAAATACCATGGATCGCCGCAGCTTTATTTTTCACACCGCCCTGACAACAGGCGCGGCGACTTTACCGGCGTCTTTATTTGCCAGAACCGCGCCAACGGTCTTTCGCTGGGTACCCTCTAACGACCTATCCATTCTCGACCCGACCTACACAACCGCAGCGGTCACAGCAACGCATGCGTTATTGGTTTTCGACACGCTATACGGACTTGACAATCAGTACCAGCCTCAGCCTCAAATGGTCGAAAAACAGCAAATCGATCAAGAAGGCTTACGGTGGACCTTGCATTTACGTGAAGGTTTGAAATTTCATGATGGCTCAGCGGTGCGTGCGCAAGATGTCGTTGCAAGCATCAAGCGCTTTGGAGCTAGAAACCTTCTGGGCCAAACACTCTTTTCTTGTGTCAGTACGCTTAGCGCCACATCCGACAATACGATCGAATTTAAGTTGACGCGTCCATTTTCGCTGTTGAGCTACACCCTCGCCTCCTCCGCCGCATCCATCATGCCAGAACGCTTGGCAAACACCCCCGACAATATTGCGATCAAAGAGGTCGTTGGAAGTGGTCCCTTCCGATTTGTGGCAAACAAATGGGTGTCTGGCTCGCACGTTGTGTATCAAAAGTCAGCGGATTATTTGCCGCGCGCATCTGGACAACCTAGTAATACTGCAGGTCCCAAGATCGCGCATGTGGATGAAGTGCGCTGGCAAATCATCCCGGATCGCGCAACTGCGGTCGCTGCTTTACAGAACAATGAGGTCGATGGCATCGAGATCATCGATAACGAATTTATTCCAACTCTGCGTAAAAACAAACAGATTGAGTTAGTCAAAGCGCCTCTGCCTTCCATTTTCATTCTCAGATTCAACCATCTGCATGCGCCCTTCGACAACCCGGCTATGCGTCGTGCCATTTTGTCGGTCATCAATCAGACTGATTACATGATGGCGGCAAATGGCGCAGACTTCCCTGAATATTGGAGTGATAAATGTGGCGTCTTCGCCCCAGGCACACCGATGGCATCGACGGCGGGAATGGAGAAGCTAACAAGCAAACGAGACATCGCGCGCGCCCGCAAAGCAATCAAAGATTCCGGGTATTCCGGACAAACGATCGTGATTCTGGATCCAGTTGATACCGCACCCTATCACGCCTGTGCACTGGTTACAGAAGATTTATTCAAACAGCTCGGTTTAAAAACCGAGTTGCGCGCAATGAATTGGGGCAGCTATCTTCAGCGGCGCAATAATCAGAACAGTCCCTCCGAAGGGGGCTGGAATATCGGATTTACAGCGCTAGTCGGAACAAGCAACTTAGATCCAACTAGCAATCCCGCTATACGCGGTACAGGCAAGCAGGGCTGGTTCGGATGGCCAACCAATGCAGCGCTAGAGCAACTTAGACAAGACTGGCTCTTTGCTGACACACTGGCACAACGTCAGGCTATTTGTCGCGAAATACAAGTCCAAGTTATGGATCATGTTCCCTACATCCCGCTTGGTGCCGTGTATAACCTCAGTGCTCTTAGAAAAAACTGGAAAGACTTTCAGCCTCAGGGGCCCGCATTTTTTACGCTGCGGCGCGCTTAAGCCGCAAAGAAGCGCGCACGCATCTTACCTAGCCATGTTTCAAGATCATCGATATAGGTAAAGACTGCAGGGATCACGAGCAAGCTCAATAGTGTCGATGTCATCAACCCACCGATAACGGCAATCGACATCGGTGCCCGAAAGCTTGGATCGGAACCCCATCCTAAGGCAATAGGCAGCATGCCAGCCGTCATCGCAATTGTGGTCATCACAATAGGCCGCGCACGCTTGTGACAGGCATCGATGAGCGCAGCGTTCCGTTCAAGCCCTTGCCTGCGCGCTGTAATGGCATATTCCACCAAAAGAATCGAATTCTTGGTAACGACCCCCATCAGCATCAACAAGCCAATCAGCGAAGGCATAGAGAAACTCATCCCAGTCGCCAATAGCGCAACAAAGGCACCACCAATCGAGAGCGGCAAGGCACCCAGAATCGTGATCGGTTGCAAGAAATCATGGAATAACAGCACCAGGATCATATATATACAAAGAAGCCCGATCGCCATGGCCAGCCCAAAGCTAGCAAATAGCGCTTGCATCTCTTTGGTGTCACCCAACTCAGCTCGGGTCACGCCTGCAGGCAGATTCATTAAACTGGGAAGTGCCATCGCGTCTGCAAACACTTCACCCAACGGCCGTCCGCCCAACTCGACGTCGAGCACTACGTTTCGGCTACGATTTAAACGATCGATTTGAGCTGGGCCACTATCCATCGAAAAAGTCACCACATTACCCAGCAACGTTGGGCCATAGCGACCAGGAACGGTCAAACGCTCAAGAGCAGCTACATCTGCACGGACGGAGTCTGGCAGCTTGACCCGTATGGGAATCTGCCTTTCAGACAGATTTAATTTAGCCAACCCAATATCGTAGTCGCCGCTTGTCGCAACGCGCAGAGTCTCGGCAATACTCTGCGCCGTCACACCTAGATCAGCGGCGCGTGCAAAGTTTGGCCGCACAATCAATTCAGGCCGTACGAGACTGGCAGACGAAGTCACTGAACCGATGCCCTTAAGTGTTCGCAGCTCACGCTCGGCGGCCTGTGCTGCTTTATTTAAGGCGTAGGCGTCTTCACTTTGCAAAACGATCTGCATTTTGACACCGACATCCTGTGGACCGACAGTAATACGAACCCCAGGTTCGCGATCAAGCAGTTTTCGAATATCCCCTTCAACTTCTTGCTGATTTTTTTTGCGGTCTGAGCGATGGCTCAATTGCACCGTAAGCGTTGCCTTACGTACCTCTGCGGCAGAACCCCTCGCAAAAGCATCGCCGGACACACCCCCACCTACAGAACTAAAAACACGCGTCACGTCAGGCATAGCCTCAAGCTTCTGACGAACACGCTCTGCAGCGCGTAACGTATCCTCTAGCGTACTGCCCGGAGCGCGCTCGATATTGACCATTGTCTGACCCCGATCTGCAGGCGGTACAAAACCTTTTGGTAACAATGGAACAAGCGAGAGCGATCCCACAAAAAATATCGTTGCCAACAGCAATGTTTTGAATCTATTGCCTAAGCACCATTGCACTGACGACAAATAATGGCGCATGACCCAGCCATCTTTCTCAGGCTCGCTCGAGGCCTTACTTGGCTTCATCAAATAAGCAGCCATCATTGGCGTCAGTAAGCGCGCCACGAGCAAGGAGGCAAGGATCGCTAGAACCGCGGTCCATCCGAATTGTTTAAAGAACTTACCCGGCACGCCGGCCATAAATGCCGTGGGTAAAAACACCGCAACTAACGCAAAGGTTGTCGCAATCACTGCCATCCCGATTTCGTCCGCAGCGTCCAGCGCAGCCTGAAACGGCGATTTGCCCATGCGAAGGTGCCGCGCAATATTCTCAACTTCAACGATCGCGTCATCCACCAAAATTCCAACGACCAACGCTAGAGAAGTTAAGGTGACCATGTTTAGCGTGAAGCCAAACATGTAAATCCCTAGAAAAGCAGGCAGGATGGATAGTGGAAGTGCAGCAGCTGAAACGATTGTTGCGCGCCAATCTCTTAAGAAATACCAAACAACTAAAACGGCCAGAATCGCACCTTCATATAGCAGGTGCATAGACCCGTCAAAGTTTTCCTCTGTTGCCGTGACGTTGTTGATTTGTTCAGAGAACTCAATATCGCGGTGCTTGAGCGCCAGCGCTGCAATCACCTCATGCACGTCTTTTGCAAGAGACACCTCGTTAGCGCCCTTACTGCGCATGATCTCAAATGCGACCACGGGCTTGCCGTTTACTAAGGCGACCGAACGGCGCTCCGCTGTTGCATCCTCAATCTTGGCAAGCTGGCCGAGTC
>JBEDEU010000189.1:0-4673 GCA_041175585.1 Pseudomonadota bacterium
ACTCCAGAGCCTATGCATTGGGTTCAGCATATCGAGCAGAGAGAGATAATCCCCTAAGGGCAATCCGTCCCAAGTAGGCGTTCCAACTTCTTCAAAAGGAACGTCGGGCTCGATCATGTTGATGTAACGAACTGCACCGCTCTCCTGGTCTCGTAGATAGGTGCGTACGAGGCGCTGGCTCGAACGCTTACCAGCCAGATACTCCAACAAATTAATCAGCGGACGCTCCCCCGAATCCAGGGTAACGAAATCAAAGTAATCAAAAATTCTTGGGTCTGAGAGTTCACGCAACTCGGTATTCACAAATCCACCGCCCAATACAATCTTGATTTGGGGATGTATAGACTTAATCGCTTGGGCAATACGGAAAGCGGCGTACACCGTTCCAGGAAACGGCACCGACAGCAGCACAATCGTTGGACTATGGCGATCGATGGCTGTCAACGTCAGCGCATGTAACGTTTCATCGACATAGTTTCTTGGTGCAGATAATGCGTGTGATAGTGCATCAAAAGTTGGCTGGCTAGCCGCAAGCGCTTCTCCATACCGGACAAACTCAAACCGGCTATCAATCGACTCTCGCACTACATCAGAAAGATCATTGAGATACAACGTCGCCAAATGTTTAGCCCGGTCCTGCATACCTAGCGCACCAAACGCCCAGCCAAGAGGATCACCGCCCTCTTCGTCCACATAGGCATCTAGACTCGCAAAGCGAGGCCCCTCGGGTAGATACTGCCGGCTGACAATACGATGGGCTAGTGTCGTATCCCGTCCTTGCAGGAACGCAATCACACGGTCAATTGTGGATAGGTATCGTGGCAGCTCACTGACAAAAAATGAAGAAGCCGGACGCGAGCGATCCGACTTCTTGATTGCTGGCATCCGAGCCGCGACCTGACCAAGTCCGTCTTGCGAAAAAATCTTTAAAACAAGCTGCAACGCAAGATCTTCTTGCACCGCAGCAACAGCACGCGACCTTAGAAACCCCGTCAGATAAGCTGTCGAGGGATAAGGTGTGTTGAGCTGCGTCATCGGAGGGATGACAGACAGCACGCGGACCGCTGACGAATTCAAAGGCAAAACTCCCTACTTAGATAGCAAGGAGTGTACCAATACCGGATCAACCGTTCGCTTTCACATACCGTACGATGTCTGCATGGGTCGCAAACCAAACATCTGAATGCTGCTGAATATGACGAATCAGCGCATCCAAAATCCAAACGCGCGATCGATAACCGATGATATGCGGATGCATCGTCAGCTGAAATAAGCCTCCTTCGGCGTAGGCTGCATCAAACTCGCGCTTAAAAATGTCAAAGACATCAGTAGGCGGCGTGTAGGGCCTGAGTGCCGCAAAGCGATTCATATTGAAGTAAACCGCGTCGTCACGAATCCACTCTACTGGCAACTCTACGACACCAGTCGGCTTCTCGTCCATCAGCAATTCATAGCAGTCCACATCAGCCATGAGTGAACTGTCATAAATCAAACCCAGTTCTTTGGCTAATCTGAGGGTATTGGGACTAAAGTCCCAAGAAGGTGTGCGCATCCCCACAGGATCAACACCGGTGATTTTCTTGAGCACGTCAAAGCTGCGCTGCATCAGATCACGTTCAGCATCAATGGGCAGAACCGAGTTCCGCTCGTGAATCCATCCATGAATCCCGATCTCATGTCCCTGCGCCGCGAGATTTCGCTGTTCGTCGGGATACAACATCGCAGTCACTGCAGGCACATAAAAGCTTGCTGGCACATTATGGCGCTTGAGGATCTCAACAATACGCGGCACACCTTGCCGATTGCCATATTGACCCTGAGACAGCTTGCCTGGCGAGTCGCCGCCCTCGCGAAGCTCGTTAGTTTCATGATCCGAGTCGAACGACAGTGCCACCGCACAGCGTGCACCACCCGGCCACTTGGTGGGGCGAAGACTGCGACCAGCGCGCACACGATTCACAATCTCGCGCCATTGGCTCTCCGGCCACTGCCATGGCTCTAAGGGCTTCTCCCTCATTTAGAAGCCTCTTCAGGCAGACTCTTGGCGATCGCAATGGCAGACTGCGCTTCCTGAGCAACGAACTTGGCAAACTCTGCAGGAGGCGTACCCACCCCGTACAGCCCTTGCGCCTCGAACTGTTTAATCACTTCCGGATCTTTGATCGCTTGCTGAACTGCGTCATAAATCTTATCAACAATCGGTTTAGGCGCCCCTGCGGGCAACCACAACCCGAACCAGTTCACCACATCAAAGTTTGGAATACCGGCCTCTTGCATGGTCGGTACATTAGGCAAGCCTTTCCAGCGAGTATTCCCGGTTAGCGCCAGAGCACGCAGCTTGCCAGCCTCCACATGTTTGATTGCAATCTGGGTTCCGACAAAGAACATGTCCACGCGCCCACTGAGCAAGTCACTCATGACCTCGGCAACCCCTTTGTAGGGCACCATTAGGATGTCTGTCTGTGTCTTGGCCTTGAACACCTCGGCGGGTATATGGCTAGCAGTTCCCAAGCCGGCACTCGCGTAACTCAACTTACCAGGGCTCTTTTTGGCTAGGGCAACAAGCTCTGAAACGTTATTCGCAGGCAAACTGGTAGGAATCACCAACGCCTGCCCATAGTTCTGCGCAACGAGTGACACATGCGTGAAATCCTTTACAGGATCATACGAAACGTTTTTGTGGAAGGGAGGAATCGTCACGTGCGAGGCGGTTGTGAATAACCACGAGTAACCGTCAGCAGGAACCTTTGCCAAATAGGCTGTGCCGACCAAACCACCGGCACCAGGCTTATTTTCAACAATAATTGACTGACCCAGCACGCTAGACATTTTGGGACTGATGATGCGCATGATCAAGTCTGGCGGACCACCAGGAGGCGATGGGACCACCACGCGAATGGGCTTGGATGGAAAGCTTGCATCGCCTTTGGCTGTACTTGCTGACTGTGCCGCAACACCAAGAGTCGCACAAGCTAACAAGGTTCCAAAAACAGCTCGAGAGAACAATTTGTTTTGCATAGTTACCTCAATGATTTGTGTTCAGTCTGTTATTAATCGATCGTCACGGTACGACGCTCGGCGGAAGACTTAATGATCGCCTCGAGTACCCTCGCATTGCGCACAGCATCACCCTGAGGAGTTACCAACGCTTTCTTTTGAGAAATCGCTCTTGCAAAATCCTCGAGCTCAAGTCGCTCTGTACTGACCGCATCATACTTGTGCGTGACAGGCTTTTGCTTATTGGTCACGTTCGTCTTATCAATCATGCAAGTCGTAAGATCCCACGTATGCAAATGCTCAACGTCACCGACTTGCACCCATCCATTCGATCCAAATACTTGCATTCTCCAGGTCTCAGCGGTTGCGATGACGGTACCGAGATACGCGGTAGCTCCACTCTTGAAGCCCAAGAGCATCGATGTCGTATCGTCCGAACCAAAATCCTGAGCAAGCCGAAAGCTCTTTGCAGTGACTTCAGTGATTGGACCAGCCAAATACATCATGGCATCAATCACATGCACACCGCGACCTGTCATCCCGCCTGCCGGTGACTCGTCACCCTCATGACGCCAGTGTCCCTTTGGAAATCTATAAGCGCTCGGGCCACAAAAGTTTCCTTCGATGTGCAGAATCTTGCCTAGCCTTCCGTCCTCAATCATCCGGCGCACCTCCTGCAAGGCGGGCTGAAACCTCCAGTTGTAGCCAACGCCAAGCACGATGTTGTTCGCCTGCGCCGCGTTAGCAGCAGCCAAGGCACTCTCACTATCTAGCGCCAGAGGTTTCTCACAGAACACGTGTTTGCCCGCGCGCGCCGCTTGTTCGATTTGCGCAGTATGCATCGAATGGGGTGTAGCTAAAACAACTGCATCAATCGACGCATCTGCAAGAATCTGTTCGTAGCTATCCACTAAAGCAATACCGTGTTGCTTCGCAAAGTCTTCCGCTTTAGCACGAGTGCGCGTTGCACCGGCAACGAACGTAATGTCTTGGCTCTTACCTTGCACGCTACGCACAAGATTCTGCCCCCAAGTTCCCATACCAATAATTGCTGCTCGAATCATTACCTTTCCCTTGTTTTTTGAATAACTATTATTTGTTTAACAAACAACTCAAGAGTGCTTTGCCAAAAACTTCATCAAATGATCAACGCACAAGTCAGGATAGCCATCACAAATATTGTGTGCAGCCGTATCAACCCGAACTAGCTCAGAGCCCTTGATGCGCTTCTGCATTTCTTCATACGCATTGGCATGACCAATCGACTCACGCCCAGCAGCCACGATCAGCGTTGGACACTTAATCGCAGACAACTCCTCCATGAAGTCGTGGGTACACATGTGCAAAACAAAGCGCGCAATAAATGCTGGGTCATTAGACCCCGCCTGCTCAATGAACCAAGCGACAAGTTGCGGATCTGCCGTTTCATCGAAGCGCTCATAAATCGTATCTGCCAAAAACTTCTTAAGACCTATTTCCTTGATCTTTGGAATCCAACTGGGCGCATGGCTATTTTTTAAACCGGGCGTTGCACCAAACAAAGAGAGCGTCTTAACCAAGGTCGGATGTTGCAAAGCTAACTGCTGAGCAACATAGCCACCGGCTGAATTGCCCACAATGTGCGCATTCGGACATCCAATCCGCTGCATCAGTTCGGCCACATCCGATACCAAATG
>JBEDEU010000190.1:0-4646 GCA_041175585.1 Pseudomonadota bacterium
GTAGCGATGGCGTAAGCATCCTCGGACCAGGTAACGGACAACAAGCGTGCGGTGAAACAGGCGATGGGCGTATGCTCGAGCCATTAGAACTCGTCGCTGAACTCGCAGCATTCTTTCAGCCAAAGCATCTGAAAGGCAAGCGCGTCTTGATCACTGCTGGCCCCACCGTGGAGGCCATCGATCCAGTGCGCGTGATTACCAATCGCTCTTCAGGCAAGACAGGCTACGCGTTGGCACGTGCGGCATGGGAGGCCGGCGCAGAGGTCACGCTTATCTCGGGACCGACCGCCCTCGACACACCCTATGGCGTAACGCGTACGGTTGTCGACTCAGCCCAACAAATGTATGACGCCGTGATGGCTCAAGTCACACATCAAGACTTGTTTATTTCGGTCGCGGCTGTTGCTGATTGGCGCGTGGCGAATGTCTCGAGCGAAAAACTAAAAAAAGATGGTTCAGGTGCACCCAAGATAGAATTCGCCCCTAACCCAGACATCCTGGCAACGGTGGCAGCAATGCCTAAAGGTCCGTGGTGTGTTGGATTTGCAGCCGAGACCGAGAACCTTGCCCAATACGCCGAAGAGAAACGCAAACGTAAAGGTATCGCAATGCTGATCGGCAACCTGGCACAACACGTCATGGATGCAGACCACACAACAGTTTCAATCTTTGACGAGTCAGGCGAGCATCGCCTACCAACTAGCTCAAAGCAAGATGTGGCGCGTCAATTGATCGAGGCCATCGCAACGCGCATGCCCCGAGGTACTTAATGCAAGGCTTGATCGACCAGAGCCTGCAGTTCATTGAGCAGCACCAAGCCTGGGCTGGGCTCGTCGTCTTTCTCATGGCATTTGGTGAATCTCTTTTTATCATTGGCATTTTATTGCCGGCCACGTTTATGTTGTTTGTGATTGGTGGCCTCGTCGGCAGTGGCACACTCCCCTGGTTTCCGATTGTTACGTGGGGGTTTGCAGGGGCAGTTTTAGGTGATGCCCTTTCGTACTGGCTTGGTTGCTGGGTAGGGCCTAAAGTGCTTCGGTGGCGCTATCTTAAAAGCCATCGCAAACATGTGGCACGTGCGCGTTTATTTTTTTACCGCTACGGCTTCCTCGCTGTATTGATCGGCCGTTTTCTAGGTCCTGTTCGCAGTGTCATCCCAACCGTTGCCGGTGCAATGGGCATGCCCCAGGCACGCTTTCAGCTTGCAAACATACTATCTGCTGCTGCCTGGATGCCAGCACTGCTCGCACCTGGCTACCTCGCGGCAATTAGCGTCGATGCCGCAAAGCACGCACAGCAGTCAACCGTTTATTCTGCAATTGCTCTGTGCGTCATTGCTGTTGTTATCTGGGCAACCATCAAACAAAAACGTGCTGTTCAAGCGCGCCGAAAAACTCCCTACCGTCCTATGCGCTAGAGCTCCTATGAAAGCAATCGATGTCAAAATTCTGGATGCGCGCATGCGCGATCAACTTCCGAGCTACGCCACACCTGGTTCAGCTGGCCTAGACCTACGCGCCTGCCTCGATCAAGCCTTAACGATTGAGCCGGGAGCTACACACCTGATTCCTACTGGACTTGCAATCCACGTCGCCGACCCCGGCTACGCAGCAGTCATTCTGCCGCGCTCCGGACTTGGACATAAGCATGGGATCGTGTTGGGTAATCTCGTGGGTCTTATCGACTCTGATTACCAGGGTCCACTTATGGTGTCGGCATGGAACCGAAGCGCAGTCGCCTACACGCTGCAGCCGATGGAGCGCTTGGCCCAGCTCGTCGTGCTACCTATTGCACAGGTGCAATTCAATGTTGTAGACGAGTTCGAACAATCAGACCGAGGTACGGGCGGCTTCGGCAGTACCGGCAAAGGCTAGCCTTGCCGGCAAGCAGCGCCCGAGGGTGCTGTCCGACGCATCAACAGTTGTGCAATTTGCTCTGACAGCGCTTGTATATTGCGCTGTTGCCCAAGCACCAGCGGCGTCACCCCGATATCCACGGGCTGTGTCAATCGCGTAAAGCAAGTAAACGTAGGTTTACCGCCAGGAAACTGAACGCGCCAGGCCGCACTCAGCGCCGCGTGTTGTCCAGGCACCATATCGAAACGCTGCACATCAACAAAAATCTGCGTCACTTTACTATCACGTGCCCCAAGAGCAAGATTTTGTACCGGAGGCATACCTAGACGCGCCTCCAAGCCCTGCGACAGCGCAGTCTGAATCTGCGCACCCAAGGGTGCCGTCCAACGATCATCACTTAACAACAACAAATGCCCTTCTTTTTGTTGTGCAACGATTGCGTTGCGGTCAACCTCTGCAGGAATCGTGACAGCATTGATGGCGTAGGGCGCAACGCCCGAGATATCAGCAACCTTGTGGGATACTTGGGGGCTACTTAACGTGTAGTAATGCGGCGGCGCGCTCGCACACCCTGCCAACACAACAAAGCCCGCCACAATCCATGCTCGCATCATTTTGCTGGTGCTCCTAATGTGTCTCTTGAGTACGGCTGAGTGCTACGCCCTCTGATCAATGCATCCGGATTCGCACTCAGCGACTCGGTCAGATTTGTGAGAGATTTCAAGCTGCGCCTGAGGTCCTCTAGCATCGCTTCCGTATTCGCGACAACCGGACTACCTGGGGCTATCAGGTTATTGAGGTTCTTTGTTGCGCGCTCAATTTCAGTCAGAGTACTTGCCAGTTTTGGCGTCACGCTCTTGTCCAAATTCACGCTCAACACGCGAATCTGTTTGATCAGCGTATCAAGTTCCTGACCGATTGAGTCGAAAGGAATCTTGTCGAGCTTGCTCACAATACTCGTGACTTGTTGTTGCATCCGAGGCATACGTGGCCATCTTAAATGGGATCTCGGCAACAGGAGGCTCGGCCAGTGGGGCTTGCGGAAAGGTTGCCAAGGCAACATAAAGTTGGCCCGTTAAGATGTTGGACGTCCGCAGTTGCGCACGCATCCCTCGATTCACAAGTGTGCTGAGAGACGCTGCAAGGTCTTGAGGGGTACTGTCTTTCAAACTCATGTCCGTGTAAACCTTACCCAAACGCTCAGGGTACAAGGTCGCTTCAACCGCTGTAAAAAACTGTCGCGTCGTCACATCCAGATCCAAGGCAACAGAATTAATGATGCCGATATGCACGCCGTGAAAATCAACGGGCGCGCCAGCTTGCAGGCCTCTTGTCGCCTGATCAAAGCGCATAAAAATTGGTACCGCCATACCCTCTGGCACAGATTCAGCCGCTCTACGCGAGTCATAGAGCTTAAACACGTGCTTGCTATCCTGAAGAGGCCGACTTTTTCCGAATGAGGCAAAAGATAAGCCGCCCGAAATAATCGAGACTAACGACTGGGTGCTGACTTGCATTCCGCTCGCCGACAAGGTGACGTCAAAGCCACTCTCATCCCAGAATCGAGTGCTCGCATCAACATAGCTATCGTAGGGGGCATCGATAAAGATATCGAGGTCAACAGCCTTAGCCTCTTCCGCCAGTTTGTAGCCGGTAATGAGTCCAACTTGAATACGTCGATAAAAGATTGGAGAGCCTGCAGACAAAGAGCCTAGGTCAGAGGAGCGCAAAACAAAGCGCTTACCCGGACGATCACTAGCGATCGGTGGGGGCTGTTCCAGGCCAACGAAACTCTTTTTGGTCGGCTTTGCGTCAGGCGATTTGCCGGTGTCGGCCTCGATATAGGACCCGGAAATTAGTGTCGACAAGCCTGAGACACCTCCTAAACCGATACGGGGCTTCACAACCCAAAACGTTGTGCCTTCACGCGCAAAGATTGTGGCGTCATTGGTTAACTCCGCATCAACAAGCACGCGATCACGATTGGCGCTAAGCCGAATCTCTTTAACAGTACCAATGACAACACTGCGATAGCGAATTTGGGTCTTCCCGACTTCGAGACCGTCCGCACTCTGAAACGTAATCGTGATACGCGGCCCTTGCTTAGAAATCGTGCTCCAGATGATGGAGGCACCCACTAAGGCTGCGACAATCGGAATCAACCAGACCCAAGCCAAATTGCGCTTGGGTCGATGACCTACTCGCGGCAACGGCTTGTCTGACACAGAAATCGACTGCTCCGGCATGCCGGACTCCTTCATGATTGAACAGATAAATGCTTACGATAGCCTGCACGTCGCCAGGCCAAACGCGGGTCAAAACTCATCGCCGCAAGCATCGTTAAGACGACCACAGCACCGAAGGCAACCGCTCCTGCCCCCGGTTGAATACTCAATAACGCGCCAAAACGCCCTAGCGCGGACAGAAGAATAACAACAAATACATCCAACATGGACCACTGGCCAATAAATTCCACCATTCCGTACAAATGGGTGCGACGGCGCAAAGCTTGTCCATTTTTTTTCTGCGCAAGCAAGACCAGAGTAGCCAGACATATCAACTTGAAAGAAGGCACCAGAACGCTTGCGATGAACACGACCAAGGCGATGTCCCAGGAACCCATTCCTACGAGTTCAATGACCCCACCCATGATCGTATGCGCTGAAGAACCTGTCAGTGCGTCAATACTCATGATCGGCAAGAGATTAGCTGGGATATATAAAATCAATGCCGCCAACAACAGTGCCCAGATTCTCGTGAATTGGGCGGGAGATGGCGGAGGCTGCTCGT
>JBEDEU010000191.1:0-4638 GCA_041175585.1 Pseudomonadota bacterium
ACATGATCCCCGGCTGCCAACCAGCGCGCCAACTTACCGGTTGTGGTTGTTTTACCTGCACCTTGCAAACCAGCCATCAAAATAACTGCTGGGGGCTGCATCGCCAGCGACAGCTCACTGGCTTCTGGGCCTAGATCTCCGCCCATTAAAGCAGTGAGCTCTTGGTGCACAACGCCAACCAAGGCTTGTCCGGGCGACAAACTTCCCACAACCTCCTCGCCCAGCGCCTTTTCCTTGACCTTGGCGACAAAATCTCTAACGACAGGCAAAGAAACATCCGCCTCGAGAAGCGCCAGACGCACCTCGCGCAGCATATCTTGCGTGTTGGCTTCCGTTAAGCGCGCCTCACCGCGAATCGTTTTTACGACACGAGATAGGCGTTGGGTAAGATTTTCAAGCATGGTGGCGGTTTCGCTTTACACTAGACACATGTCTTTCGCTATTGTATTTCACTCTTTAGCCGCGTTTGCTTACGCTATCTTAGCGCTGGTGCTTTGGCGCTCTTTAGCCTCGGGTAAGCCGCTCATTCAAGTTGGCCGCTCTGCCCGCCTGGGCCTCTTGTCGGCAATCGTTTTGCATGGGGTAGCGCTTTACTTCGCCGTCTTGGAAGACAATCACCTGAAATTAAGCTGGTCTCTGGCACTTTCCGCGTCTGTTTGGCTAGGCATGATCATCTTCTGGCTCGAAAGTCTAATTATTCGGATCGACGGGCTGCAGCTTCTCCTCCTGCCTGCAGGTGCAACGATCTGCTTGGTCGCTGCATTATTCCCCAAAGCGCAGCTGCTCGCCCACGCAAACGACGCAGGTCTAAGAGCGCATTTGTTAATCGCCTTATGCGCCTACGCGCTTGTGACAATTTCCGCCCTGCAAGCCATGCTCATGGCTGCACTCGATCATCGCTTGCACTTCCCACGGGATTCCAACCCGGTCCAAACCAAGATTCGCGGTGCAATCGGTCGACTGTTAGACGCCCAACCGCCACTTCTTGCGCAAGAGCAAGTTTTGTTTCGTGTCATTTGGATCGCCTTTGCTGCCCTGACATTCACCGTCTTGTCAGGATCAGTTATCTCGCTTCAAATGACTGGAAAGTGGCTTCCACTTGACCATAAAACGATTTTTACGCTGCTTTCTTGGGTTACCTTTGGTATTCTTTTAGCAGGACGTTATGCGCGCGGCTGGCGCGGACGGATCGCTTTGCGTTACACACTAGTTGGTTTTGCCTTTATCGTCCTTGCCTATACCGGCAGCCGTTTTGTAGTTGAAGTGATCTTACAGAGAAACTGACATGGGAAAAGCATTATTTTGGGTCGTCGCATTTTTAGGTGGATTACTCGCGACTCGCGTACTTGCGCAGGTCGCCGCCAAAAAAATGTATAACGACTCTCTGCCGAAGCAAGCCGGCACACAACGAGCCGTCGAAGCAGAAGCAATGGTGCGTTGCGCACACTGTGGTGTGCATCTTCCAGAATCAGAAGCCATCACTAAAACTGGCGTTAGCTTTTGCAGCCAGGCGCATGCATCTCTCGGCGCGAAATCACCTCGTTAACGCTTGAGTCCCTATGTGGCAACTAGACGCGAGCGGGTGGCTAATCCCCACTGCAAGTATTGCACTGAAGCCATCGCCAAATTGTGATCTGCGCCCGTTAGATACAAATATCGAGCTACTTGTTTTACACAATATCAGTTTGCCACCTGGCCAGTTCAAGACTCCTTACGTCGCTGATTTATTTTTAAATCAGTTAGACACCACGGCTGACCCTTGGTTTGTAAATGTTGTTGGGCTGCGCGTGTCCGCGCACTTTGTCATTGAACGTGACGGCACCGCAACCCAATTTGTTTCTTGTGATCAACGCGCTTGGCATGCGGGCGCGTCCTTGTATAACGGCCGAGAACGCTGCAACGATTTTTCTATTGGTATCGAGCTCGAAGGAACGGATACCCTCGCCTATACGGATCAACAGTACGACACACTCAGGCATTTAACGGAATGCTTACGCACGCGCTACCCTCTAAGTGGCGTGAGAGGACATTGCCATATTGCACCGGGCCGCAAAACGGATCCGGGCCCAGCTTTTGACTGGGCCCGCTATGCTGAAATCGCTAACTGGACGGCCGAAGCCTTACCCAAGTAGCAGATGGTTTACCCGACGCACAAAGGCAGTAGGATCAGGTAGCTGTGCTCCATCTGCAAGCATTGCCTGCTCGAACAATAGATTTGCCCATTCGCTAAAGCTCTCATCCGTTGCACTCTGCACGCGCTTAACCAACGCGTGTTCCGGATTGATTTCGAGCACAGGCAAGACATTAGGTGCAGCCTGGCCAGCCGCCTTCAGCATCCGTTGCAAGTGCGGGCTCAAATCATTTTGCCCTACCACAACGCAAGACGGCGAATCCACCAAACGTAAGGTAACGCGCACCTCTTTAACGCGATCTTTCAACGCCTCTTGCAACCGCTCAACCAGAGGCTTGAATTGCTCAGCCACCTCAGTCTGATGCTTTTTCTCCTGCTCATCAGCTAATGCCTCGAGATCCAGGCCCCCCTTCGCGACAGAGACTAGTTGTTTGCCATCAAACTCGCGCAAATGTGACAGCATCCACTCGTCCACACGATCCCACAGCACTAGCACTTCGATACCTTTCTTACGGAAGATTTCAAGGTGGGGGCTATTTCGTCCTGCGGTGTAGCTGTCAGCTGTGACGTAATAAATCTTATCCTGCCCTTCTTTGAAGCGCGACACATAGTCTGCCAAGGTCACTGTCTGAGCGTCAGAGTCTTCATGGGTCGAGGCAAAACGCAATAGTTTTGCAATCCGCTCAATATTGGCGGAGTCTTCACCTGTTCCCTCTTTCAACACTTGACCGAACTCTGTCCAAAAAGTGGCGTAGTCTTCTTTTTTGTTTTCAGCCAAGTCCTCGAGCAGACTCAGAATACGTTTGGTCGATCCTTCACGAATCGCTTTCACGTCACGACTCTCCTGCAAGAGTTCACGTGAGACGTTTAGTGGCAAATCGGCCGAATCAATCACGCCTCGTACAAAGCGCAGATAGGAGGGCAGCATTTGCTCGGCATCATCCATGATGAATACCCGCTTGACGTAGAGCTTCACTCCGCGCCGTGCATCGCGATCCCACATGTCAAATGGCGCATGTTTCGGCACATACAACAGTTGTGTATATTCGCTGCGCCCCTCGACACGGTTGTGTGTCCAAGCAAGCGGGTCATCAAAATCGTGTGAGACGTGCTTATAAAACTCACGATACTGCTCATCGGTCACGTCCGATTTGCTGCGCGTCCACAAGGCATTAGCCTGATTTACCGATTCCCACACGTCTGTTTTAACTTGTTCGGACTTATCTTTATCCCACTCTTCCTTGAGCATTTCCACAGGTAAAGAGATGTGATCCGAATAACGACGCAACACTTCACGCAATTTCCAGCCGCTTAGAAACTCATCCTCATCAGCGCGCAGATGCAAAACGACATCTGTCCCGCGTGTGGCTTTTTCTGACGCAGCGATCGTAAACTCACCCTGACCGTCCGACTCCCAAATAATTCCTTGGTCGGCGGGCGCTCCAGCACGACGGCTGCGAACCGTTACTTTGTCAGCAACGATAAAAGAAGAGTAGAAGCCAACACCAAACTGACCAATGAGTTGTGCGTCTTTCTGCTTGTCTCCTGTCAGCTTGGAAAAGAACTCGCGTGTCCCCGACCGAGCAATTGTGCCTAAGTTAGCTACTGCCTCGTCACGGGACAAGCCCACGCCATTGTCAGAAATGGTGATCGTACGCGCCGCTTTATCAAAATCGACACGGACATGCAGCTCACCCTCGCCATCCAGCAAGGCTGGCTGATCAATTGCCTCAAAGCGCAACTTGTCGCATGCATCGGAGGCGTTGGACACCAGCTCGCGCAGAAAGATTTCCTTGTTGCTGTAGAGCGAGTGGATCATCAGGTGCAGCAGTTGCTTAACCTCTGCCTGAAAACCTAAAGTTTGCGACGCGTCAGAAGATGATGTTGCTTGATTCATAGTACTCACCAAAAAGTTATCCACAGGGCATTGCCGTCAGCCAAGGCCTCAGGCAGGATTCTGAAGGGCATTTGGGGGGTCATCGCTATTTTTCAAGACCTCGCATCCGTTCCTAGCGCATTTTTTGGCATCAATCGCTTACTTAACAGCTGCAGGGCCAGTACGGTCGATAAACCTGCTGCAAAACTAAGTAAGAGTCCGTGCCCAGGCAAAATCAAGGTCATCACAACACAAAAACTAGCAAACCCATAAAACCCATAAAACATGCCGCGTAATAATGCGACTGCGGAATCGGGGCCGGCGTGGTGGTGTGAGAACGTAACTAATACCGTACTCATCAATGGGAACATACCAAAAAGACCACTTGTTCGAGGGCCCATGACGTCAGCAAAATAGGTCACGAGCAAGACCATTGTTGCGCCTAACGCCATCCGCAAGATGAGGTCGACGTTTCCTGGCGGTGCCGAGCGAGTGGGGGGAGGCGTTCGGGGTAAGGCATATGGTGCAACAGTCAATAAACCAAGCACGATTGCAAAGGCGACGAACAAGGGAAGATGCACAAACTGCAGCACCGATACCGTACCAGCATAGGTCAGCGCGGCAGCGAGCA
>JBEDEU010000192.1:0-4602 GCA_041175585.1 Pseudomonadota bacterium
CTGTTTTTATTGAGAATTATTGGAGTTTTACATGTCTGTTGAACGTACCCTGTCAATTATCAAGCCCGACGCAGTTGCAAAAAACGTCGTTGGTCAAATCGTTGCCCGTTTTGAGTCCGCCGGCCTCAAAGTCATTGCCGCCCGCATGATGCAATTGTCGCGTGCCGACGCTGAGCGTTTTTACGCTGTTCACAGCGCACGCCCATTCTTCAAAGACCTCGTCGACTTCATGATTTCTGGTCCGGTTTTCGTCCAGGCACTTGAAGGCGAGAACGCAATCCAGAAGAACCGTGACCTGATGGGTGCAACGGATCCTAAGAAAGCAGAAAAAGGCACTATTCGCGCTGACTTCGCAGACAGTATCGATGCAAACGCCGTTCACGGTTCCGATGCGCCTGAGACCGCGCGCGTTGAAATCGCGTTTTTCTTCCCTGAAATTAATATCCACAGCCGTTAATCCGGCTGCTTGGCTCGTGGCTTACCCTGCATGCACCCTGAACCGATCAATCTGCTTGGGCTCGACGCTTCGGCACTGACCCAGTTGGTTGGGCAGTGGGGGGGTAAGCCATTTCGTGCCCGCCAATTGCAAAAGTGGGTGCATCAGCGGGGCGCGAGTGATTTCGATCTGATGACCGACTTGGCACGTGAGTTCCGTGCCCAGTTGTCTGAGTCTTGCATCGTGCAGGCACCTAACGTGCTCACGCAGCACCGCTCTGCCGATGGCACCCGCAAATGGCTGTTTGATGTTGGCCAGGGCAATGCAATCGAATCTGTGTTTATTCCTGAAGATGATCGCGGCACCCTGTGCATTTCGAGTCAGGCCGGGTGTAATGTCGCGTGCACCTTCTGCTCTACAGGTCATCAGGGATTTAATCGCAACCTGACCGCTGCTGAAATCATCGGGCAGCTCTGGTGGGCAAGGCATGAGCTCATGCAAGATACGGCGTCTGCCCGTATCGGGTCGCAGGAAGGCTCGGAAGATGCTCGCTTGATCAGTAACGTTGTGATGATGGGCATGGGCGAGCCACTGCTCAATTACGAACCGGTATTAGCTGCCGTGCGCATGATGCTCGATGACAACGCATACGGTTTGTCGCGCAGGCGTGTCACCGTGTCGACCTCCGGTGTCGTTCCGATGATGGATCGCTTGTCTCAGGATTGCCCGGTCGCATTAGCCGTGTCCCTGCATGCGCCCAATGATGCTTTGCGCGACACCCTCGTACCACTCAATAAAAAATACCCGCTGAATGAGCTGCTCGCAGCTTGTGAGCGCTATCTAGCATTCGCCCCGCGCGATTTCATCACCTTCGAATACGTGATGTTGGATGGCGTGAACGATCTGGACCAGCATGCGCGCGAACTGATTCAGATTGCTCGGCGTATTCATTGCAAATTCAATTTAATTCCCTTCAATCCTTTCCCGGGTTCCGGGCTTCAGCGCTCGTCTGCTGCCCGCATCCGTGAGTTTTCCCAGATTCTGATGGATGCCGGGATTGTGACGACTGTTCGAAAGACGCGTGGCGATGATATCGATGCTGCGTGCGGACAACTCGCAGGTGAAGTGAAGGACAGAACAAAGTTAAGTGAAAGAATGGCGCAAAAAAAGACGATTCCCATCAAGGAGAGCCGTGCATGAGTGCAGATGATTTCGGAAGTCCGCTTCGTGTTGAGTCACCACCTGCTCCCACAGAACGTGTGAGTGGAGCGAGCTCCTTGCGCGCATTGCGTGTGTCCAAGGGACTGTCGCTCGAAGACGTGGCGGCCCGACTAAAGTTTCCTGCGCGTTACATCGAAGCGCTTGAGTCAGAGCGTTTCGACGATCTCCCCAGAGGCCTAGGCTTGAAGAGCCTGCTTAAAAACTACACAAAACTTTTAGGCGTTGACTCTAAACCGCTTGAAGATGCCTTGCAATCTTATGTTGGGCAAGTTGAGGGTGGTATTCGGAATCACAATTCGACGCGCACGCTTGACCATCATACGGCTACTCCTTTGCGGCCCCTCGCGTCTTGGTTTTGGTGGGTGCTCATTGCTGTGGTTGTGTTAGCTGCTGCAATGGTTGCGTTGAGTCACGATATTTTGCCGACGTCTTGGTTGCCCTCTTGGCTTGAAGGTTGGTTCAAATGAGCACACCTATATTGGACTCTCAGCCAGGCGTTGTGAAGCGCCACAGCACCCGTACGGTGACTGTTGCGTGGGGTGAAAATCGCACGCTGATCGGTGGCTCGGCGCCTGTGTTGGTTCAGTCCATGACGAATACGGATACTGCGGATGCAATTGCGACCGCTATCCAGGTCAAAGAGCTGGCGCTGGCTGGTTCAGAGATTGTTCGGATTACTGTCAACACACCTGAGGCTGCCAAAGAGGTGCCCGCGATTCGTGAGCAGCTCGATCGCATGGGGATTTCGGTACCGCTTGTAGGTGATTTTCATTACAACGGTCACAAGCTACTCACACAATTCCCAGAGTGTGCACAGGCTTTGTCGAAATACCGGATTAATCCGGGCAACATGGGTGGCGGTAAGCGTCGCGATGATAATTTCGCACAGATGATCGAAGTTGCGTGTCGACACCAAAAGCCAGTTCGGATCGGCGTGAACTGGGGTAGCCTGGATCACGAATTGCTTGCACGCATGATGGATGAAAACAGCAAGCTTGCTAAGCCTCGCGATGCACAAGCTGTGATGCGCGATGCCTTGGTTGTGTCCGCGATCAGTAATGCGCAACGCGCTGAAGAGCTCGGTTTGCCTGGCGATGCAATCATTTTGTCCTGCAAGGTGAGTCATGTGCAAGACCTGATTGCGGTCTACCGTGACCTTGCTTCGCGCTGTGATTACCCCTTACACCTGGGGCTAACCGAGGCGGGTATGGGCAGTAAAGGCATTGTGGCATCCACTGCCGCGTTGAGCGTCCTCTTGCAAGAGGGAATTGGCGACACGATTCGTATTTCGCTAACACCTGAGCCAGGCGGAGATCGCACGCGCGAGGTGATTGTTGGACAAGAGATCCTGCAGACGATGGGGCTCAGAGCCTTCACGCCAATGGTCGTCGCTTGTCCTGGCTGTGGCCGCACCAGCAGCACCGTGTTTCAGGAGCTGGCTGATCGCATTCAAACGTATTTGCGCGAGCAGATGCCAATCTGGAAAAACCAATATCCCGGCGTCGAGTCAATGAACGTCGCGGTGATGGGTTGTGTGGTGAATGGCCCAGGCGAGAGTCGCCATGCGGATATCGGTATCAGTTTGCCTGGTACGGGTGAAGTGCCTGCTGCGCCGGTCTTTGTGGATGGTGAGCGGACCGTTACCCTGAAAGGTGATCACATTGCCGAAGAGTTTCAAGTGATTGTTCAAGAGTACGTCGCTCGCCGTTACGGTAGTAATTTATGACACAAGCATTTACAAAAGTTACGGCCATCCGTGGCATGAATGACGCACTTCCTGGGGCGAGTGCACGCTGGGAATTGCTCGAAGAATATGTCCGTGCCTGGATGCGTGCTTATGGGTATCGCAACATGCGCACGCCGATCCTTGAGCACACTAGACTCTTTACGCGCGGCATCGGCGAAGTGACCGATATCGTCGAGAAGGAAATGTATAGCTTCACCGACGCGCTCAACGGCGAGTCTTTAACGATGCGCCCGGAGTTCACCGCAGGGATGGTACGTGCCACGATTGAGCACAACCTGATCTACGATCGCCCACAGCGTGTGTATGCGATGGGTCCTGTGTTCAGGCACGAGCGTCCTCAGAGAGGGCGTTATCGTCAGTTTCATCAAATTGACGTTGAGGCGCTTGGATTAGCTGGGCCGGATATTGATGCTGAGATGATCATTATGGTCGCTCGCTTATGGGCCTTGTTAGGGATCAAGGATGTCACACTTGAACTGAATTCATTGGGTCAGTCCCAAGAGCGTGCCACCCATCGCGCTGCATTGATCAAGCATTTAGAAGCACACAAAGCCGTTCTGGACGAGGACGGTTTGCGTCGCATGTACACGAACCCGTTGCGAGTGCTGGACACCAAAAACCCGGCGATGCAGGCGATGGCGGATGCCGCTCCTAAGTTGTTCGATTTTCTGGGCGACGAATCGCGGGCGCATTTCGACGGTGTTTGTGCGCGTCTGCAGGACGCTGGCGTCGCCTACCGTATCAACCCACGCATGGTACGAGGACTCGATTACTACAACTTGACGGTTTTTGAGTGGGTGACAGATAAGCTGGGCGCGCAAGCGACAGTTTGTGGCGGGGGCCGTTACGATGGACTCATTGAACTGGTCGGCGGTAAACCTGCCCCGGCGGTCGGTTTTGCGATCGGCATGGAGCGTTTGCTGGACTTATGGGGGCAGTATCAACCCGAGGAGCCCCAAACTGAATGCGAGGTGTATTTTGTGCACCAAGGCGAGCCAGCCCAGCGTCGGGCTGCTGTGCTTGCAGAAGCGCTGCGTGATGCGGGGATTTCGACGATCGTGCATGCTGGTGCAGGAAGCTTTAAGTCGCAGTTCAAACGCGCTGATACAAGTGGTGCAGCGATTGCGGTTATTCTTGGGGATGACGAGTTGGCTGCTGGTATGGCGTCCGTCAAGATGTTGCGTGTTCAGAGTGCGAG
>JBEDEU010000193.1:0-4571 GCA_041175585.1 Pseudomonadota bacterium
GTTCAAAACTGTTGCGACCGGTCATTTCGATCACCGCTTGTTCAAACGCTGGGGCGAACCGATCAAAATCGTCTCGTCCCAAGGTCAAGCCCGCTGCCATGGCATGGCCGCCAAACTTGCGGATGAGCCCGGGATGGCGCTTAGAGACCAGATCCAAGACGTCACGTAGATGCACATCAGGGATCGAGCGGCCAGAACCGCGCAGCTCATCCTCGCCCGCAGGCGCAAAGGCCAGCGTCGGCCGAAAAAACCGGTCTTTCAGTCTTGACGCCACGAGCCCCACGACGCCTTGATGCCACTCGGGGTGCATCACGCAGACTGATGCGCCAACATGTCCCGCTTCAAACGTGTCCGTTGCACTCAAGGCCTGTTCTTTCATGACAGTTTCAATCTGTCGGCGCTCACGGTTAATTGTGTCGAGTTCGCGTGCGAGTTCGAGCGCCTCCATGTCGTCATCCGTGGTGAGGCAGCGAATGCCCAAGCCCATATCTGCTAAGCGTCCCGCCGCGTTGATGCGCGGACCGAGTGCAAAGCCAAGATCAAAACCACTCGCAGCCTGAGGATCTCGTGCGCTGACGGCAAACAGGGCACGGATGCCGGGCTGCATTAGCCCGCGCCGCATGCGGTCCAGACCCCGTGTCACCAGTAAGCGGTTGTTGGAGTCGAGTTTGACGACATCGGCGACTGTGCCGAGGGCGACGAGATCTGCGAGCCCTTCAAGCTTTGGGGCAGTGGCTTGGGTAAACACGCCGCGGTTCCGGAGCTCGGCGCGCAGGGCGATCATTAAATAAAAAATGACGCCGACACCCGCAAGATGTTTCGAAGGGAAGTCGCAACCAGGTTGGTTCGGGTTGACGATCGCAAGCGCTTCAGGCAGCGTCTGTCCGGGCAGGTGGTGATCGGTGACGATCACGCCCAAGCCGTGACGATTTGCGGCGGCGACGCCTTCCACACTGGCGATGCCGTTATCCACGGTAATGAGTAAGTCTGGACGACCCGCTTTGTGTACGAGTGCTAAGTCGACGACGGCTTCTGAGAGCCCGTAGCCTGTCTCAAAACGGTTCGGGACCAAGAAGTCAACGATGGCACCCATGGCGCGCAGCGCGCGTAGTCCTACCGCACATGCAGTTGCTCCATCGCAATCGTAATCGGCGATGATGAGCATGCGTTTGCCGGCCTGAATCGCATCCGCGAGCAGCGCGGCAGCAAGTTCGTTTTGCGTTAGCGTTTTTGGCGGCAGCATGGCGGGCCATTCAAGACGCACATCATCTGCTTGGGTAATGCCACGCGCGGCCCAAAGCCGCGCAAGCAATGGGTGCAGGCCCGAGCCTGCCAGCCGTTGTGCCGCAGCATCGTTGCTGCGACGAATCGTTAGTTTTGGAGATTCCACCAGCCGGTCCAGTTTTGTTTACGTCCAGGTACAAGGTGTTGCCACCAACGCGGTGTGAAGTGGGCCAAACGCACAGCAGTGCGTTGGCCCGTGAGGGTAATCATTGGTTGTGCGGCGGTTGCCTCTGCACGCTTCAGGGCGACCTCGAGTTCGGCGTCTACGGCCGATAGCTGTGCAATCCACTGCGCCCAATCGCCCTCCAAGCAAGCCTCGGACAGCAGCCCGATCGTCGCGACCGTTTCTGAGGGGGCCTTGGGACGCCAGCCAAAGGCGCCGCCATACAACCATAGTGAGTTAATTGGTGGCAGGCCACGTTGCTCGCGTTGCGCGTTGACGGGATGGGTATGCCAGAGCATTTGGATTTCGTTGAGCAGACGGCGCCAGGCCTTAAAACTTGCCTCTTGGGGCCACCAGTCGGCGAGCGACATTTGGGACACGGCGTCTGGGCTCATCGAGGGCGTGTGTGCGCCATCGCCTGGCCAAATCCGCCAAAGAGTTGGCCCGAGCGCTAAGGCTGAAATCTCTGAACCGGCCCACAACATACTGGCGGATTCAAAAAGGGCGTCCGCTTCGTGCTGCGCGATGTGTAGCGAGTGAGGTGCGAGCATGCGCGCACCCTCGCGTCCCACGACGACCGAACACAACTGCGCGACCCAAACTGGCTCGCGACCGGTGTGGATACCGGCTGCGAGTGGAGCAAGCCCAGCGCCTAGGTTGAGCGCGTCAGCCTCGTACCCAAGCCTGCGCAGTTGCAGGGCTTCTTGTGGGGTGCAGCCAGTCTGCTCAGGGGGCAAGTGGAGAATGTCGGCAGGACGCCGAGCCAGCACGTCAACTAAGTGCGGACAATGTCTTTGCAGCTCTAAAGCTAGGTCTGGCGCGACGGAGGTCGGTACAAGGCAGCCGGGGATGATGATTTCCATAGGTTGATTGTAGTGGGATGGCTAGCCTTGCGGGGGTTTGATGCCATAATGCCGGTGTGCTGAAACTACCTTACGAATTCTGGATTGGAGCCCGTTATGCGGGCTTCAGCAGCTCGCGCGGCCGAGGGGGTCGACGCGATCGCTTTGTCTCGTTTGTCGCGGCGAGTTCGATGGCAGGAATTGGTCTAGGCGTCGCTGCCTTGATCGTTGTGCTGTCGGTCATGAACGGGTTTCAGAAAGAAGTTAGAGACCGTATGTTATCGGTCCTGCCGCACGTTGAAATTTTCGTACCAGGCCCCGATCCCGTAACTGCGCTAGAAGGCTGGCAGACGCTTGTCGCGAGCGCCAAGCGCTCGCCTGCGGTGTTGGCTGGCGCGCCGTTTGTCGCCGCGCAGGGCATGCTGATGCGTGGCCAAAGCTTACGCGGTGTGCAAGTCCGGGGCATTGATCCTGTGGCTGAGAAAGATGTGTCGGATGCCGGCCGACAAATGGTCGATGGCCGCCTCACTGACCTCAAGCCTGGAGGCTTTGGAATCGTGCTGGGACAAGACTTGGCCGACATGTTGCAAGTCCGGGTCGGTCAAACCGTCATGATGCTTGCCCCTGCGGCAAACGTTAGTCCGGCGGGGTTCTCCCCGCGTATGCGTCAGTTCACGGTCGTGGGTACCTTCCGCTCTGGGCACTTTGAATACGACTCGTCGCTGGCGTTCGTTGATGCAACCGATGCAGCAAAAGTGTTTCGTGATGGCGCCTTGGCAGGTGTGCGTTTACGCGTCGACGACATGCACCGTGCGCCTGAGATCGCTCAGTCGCTGGTGCCGCTATTACCAAATTCGGTGATGGTGGCAGACTGGTCGCGCAACAACCGGACCTGGTTTGCAGCGGTGCAGACCGAAAAGCGCATGATGTTTTTGATTCTTGCTTTGATTGTTGCGGTGGCCGCGTTCAATTTATTGTCGTCCTTGGTCATGGCGGTCAAAGACAAACAGTCTGACATTGCAATTCTTAGAAGTTTTGGAGCTACGCCATCAGAGATTGCGCGTATTTTTCTGGTGCAAGGCGCCATGATTGGTGTGTTGGGTACCTTGACCGGAGTCGTCGGCGGCACCTTGATCGCCTTAAACGTGGATGTGCTCGTGCCAGGCATTGAACGGCTTTTAGGGGTTCAGTTCTTACCGCGTGAAATTTATTTCATCAGTGCGCTGCCCTCTGATGTGCGATTAAACGATGTCGTCACGATTGGCCTAACGTCTTTGGTGATGTCGCTTGTTGCGACCCTGTATCCCAGCTGGCGCGCCTCCCGCCTGCAACCCGCTCAGGTGTTACGCCATGACTGATGTCGCCTTACGCGCTGAGAATGTCTGCAAGCACTACGACGAAGGCGGTGCGCGTATAGACGTCTTGAACCACGTCAACCTTTCGATTGCACCCGGGGAAATGGTTGCGGTGGTGGGTGCTTCCGGTTCTGGAAAAAGCACGTTGCTACACATCCTGGGGCTACTCGACACACCGAGCTCTGGCACCATTGAGGTGGCCGGTCAGTCGAGCCATGGCTTGTCTGAAACGCAACGCAGTCGTTTGCGTAACCGCGGCTTAGGGTTTGTGTATCAGTTCCATCATTTGCTGGCAGAATTCACTGCGCTAGATAACGTCGCGATGCCTCGTATCGTGGGCCGACAAGACCGAGATGTTGCGCGTGCCGAAGCACAGATTTTTCTTGAGATGGTGGGGCTGAGCGAGCGGGTGTTGCATTATCCCGGCCAACTCTCCGGCGGAGAGCGTCAACGCGTTGCGCTTGCCCGCGCGTTGGTAAATCGTCCGGCCTGCGTCTTGGCCGATGAACCAACCGGCAACTTGGATCGACACACTGCACATCGGATGTTTGATTTGCTCAAGCAAGTCAATGCAGACTCGAAGACAGCATTTTTGATCGTCACGCATGACCCAGAGTTGGCGGCACTCGCTGATAGGCGTCTGTTGATGGATGCTGGGCGACTGGTTGATGCTACTTGACACCCACTGTCATCTCGATGCGTCGGAGTTTGCGCTAGACCGCGAGGCAGTCATCGCCCGCGCGCTCGCTGCAGGCGTTCAAGGCATCCTTATCCCTGCTGTAGATCCCTCTAATTTTGAGATTGTTCGTACGCTTGCCCACTCGATTCCTGGCGGTGCGTATGCCTTGGGTATTCATCCGATGTACGTCCAGCATGTTGATGATCAGGCCTTAGTGCAACTGCGTGATGCGTTGGACGCTAGACGTG
>JBEDEU010000194.1:0-4567 GCA_041175585.1 Pseudomonadota bacterium
GATGCGCGTCCTTTGCAAAAAGCAGGAACCTACTGGGAATACAACGACGTTCGTATTAATCAGTTGTCTTTGGCGCTGTTGCACTTGTTCCAACGCCCATTGCCAGATGTATTCCGTGAGGCCATCATGCGCCCCGTAGGTGCGAGCGAAGACTGGAAGTGGGTTGGCTATGACAACGCCTGGGTTGAGATCGCTGGGCAACGCGTACAGTCGGTTCCAGGTGGCACGCACTGGGGTGGCGGCATGTCGGTCAGCGCCGAAGATCAAGCCCTTGTTGGCCAGATGATGCTTGATAAGGGAATGGCTAAGGGCAAGCGTGTCCTGTCAGAAGATTGGATTAAGCAAATGCAAGTGCCTTGCGCGCTTGCGCCGTTCTACGGATATCTGGTTTGGCTCAATGTCGACCAGAAAGTGTTTCCAAGCGTGCCGGCCTCGAGCTACTTTGCGGTGGGTGCTGGCAGCTCATTCACCTGGATTGAGCCAGAACTAAACATGGTGGTCATCATTCGCTGGTTGAATTCGGCGCATGCCGATGCAGTGTTCGGTAAAATCTATCAAGCAGTTAAGGCTCTGGCCTAAATCAATGCATTTAAGGACTCCTATGCACACATTTGCACGCACAGCTGCTTCGGCAGCGTTGGCCGTCGCGCTCGCGACCGGAACGTTACTAGTAAGCACAACGCTAGTCGCACCAGCCTTTGCGCAGTCAGCCCCTCAGTCTGCGAACTTAACGCAGCCCCAACTTGAGTCCCTCGTTTCGTCGATTGCGCTCTATCCTGACTCTCTGCTCTCGCAAATGTTGATGGCGTCAACTTATCCGCTTGAAGTAGCCGAGGCATCGAATTGGTTACGCAACAACTCGCATCTCACGGGCACCGCATTGCAAGATGCACTCAAGCCTCAGACCTGGGACAACAGCGTGAAATCGCTGGTGACGTTCCCTGATGCACTGAACTTGATGGGCAACCAGTTGGGCTGGACACAAAAATTGGGTGATGCCTACTTGGCACAACCCAAGGATCTGATGCAAGCAGTGCAGGCATTGCGCGCCAAGGCAAAGCGGGCAGGTAACTTAGGCTCAAACTCGCAAGTGACTGTGTCGAGCGATCCGCAATCCAACATTATCATCGTGCCCTCGAACCCCCAGGTTGTGTACGTGCCAACGTACAACCCTATGATGGTTTACGGTGCTTGGCCTTATGCAGCTTATCCCCCTTATCCTATGTATAACCCTGCATGGGGTTTGATGAGTTTTGGCGTTGGCATGGCCGTTGGTGCAGCGCTTTGGTCGACTCCACATTGGGGTTCCGGATCGATCACGATCAATAACAACAATTTCAATAATTTCAATAATCGCTTTAACTCGGTAGCTAATCAGCGGTCGAACTTTGTAGGTGATGCAAATACATGGGCTCATAATCCAGCTCACCGTGATGGCGTGCCTTATAACAACGCTGCGCTCAGCAACCGTTTTGGTGGCAACAACCTGAGCGACATGGAGCGCAATAACTTGGCTCGCCAGCAAAGTGCCGTCAACAACTGGAAGAACAACGCGACACCAGAAGAGCGACAGCGCGCGGATCAGGCTCGTCAGAATGCGCAAAATGAGTTCCAGCGGAATGCTGGGTCTGGCGACCGTTTTGGTGGTGGTGACCGCAATTTTGGTGGAGATAGAAGTTTTGGTGGTGGCGATCGTAGTTTTGGTGGTGATCGCTTTGGTGGTGGTCGTGGCAGTTTTGGTGGCGGACATTTTGGCGGCGGTTTCCGGCGCTAGTGCCAACGGCAGGCCAACCTTCTACCTACTTGGAGTCAATACGATGAAAAAATATTTAGCACTACTTTTGATGGCGGTATCGCCTCTTGCGACTAGCTTCGCACAAAATGTACCGGGTTCTGGTGTCACAACCGAGGCTATGATCGACTTATGCAAAAGCCGCACTGATTTTGAGGGTCAAACCTTCTGTTATGGTTTTGGCGAGGGCGTTTACCAGGGCTATCAATTGGGCCGTGATCCCAAGGCAGCCCCCACCGTTTGTTTGCCTCCTCAGGGTGTTGCCCGCGACGAAGTCCTTGCGGAATTCATCAAATGGGCCATGGATCGCCCCCAGTATCACCAGGAAAAAGCAGCCGTCACAATCATGCGGTTTTTGCCCGTTCGCTTCCCCTGCTAAGCCTCGTCTGAACAGTTTTGGCGCTTTCGCTACAATGGCGCCTCTGTCTGTTGCCCCGATGATGAAATCGGTAGACATATGAGACTTAAAATCTCAGGCCTTAGGGCGTGCCGGTTCGATTCCGGCTCGGGGCACCACGAATTGAAATGCGTCTAGCTACGCAGTGCTTTGTCGGTCTCGGCAATCACAGCACGTAGTTCCTCACCAAAAGCGTGCGCAAGCATCATCGGTGCTTGTCCGTCTGGATAAATAATTGCATACCGTGAGGTGAGACTCTCCTTTACTGGAATCGCGACTAGGTCGACACCGGTGAAGGTCTCCACTGTCCAACGCGATACCAACGAAATCCCAGCACCAGCGGCGACCAGAGCGCACGCAATAGATGAGCTTGGTGTTTCTATCACAACCACTGGTGCTACACCAAGGTTGGCAAAGGCCTCGTCAATTTGATATCGGATGTACGTGTGCTGCGAAAGCATCACCATTCGCTCGCCGGCAAGGTCCTTAAGCGAAATCGCTTTCTGCTTTGCCAGCTTGTGGCTTCTAGGGATCACGGCCATTGTTTGTATCGGATCAAGAGGCTCCACTTGTATGGCGGGTTTGACCAATGGAAACTCGACGACACCGACGTCAAATTGGCGAGTCGCCACAAGCTCTCCGATTTGACGAGAGGGGAGACTTTGGACAAACACGCTCACGTTCGGGCGCGTCGTTAAAAATCGAGTGATTGCTTTGGGAATCAGCCAGTGCGCAAGTGCTGGTAGGGTTGCAATGCGCAGTGCGCCTGCCCGTTGGAATCGGATGTCTTGTGCAACGTGGCTAACGCGCTCAAGGTTACTGTAGATGGGTTCGATTTCACGGTAGAGAGATTCGGCCTCGTGGGTCGGGATAAGTCTGCGACCACGTCGTTCGAAAAGCGCATAGCCCAAGTGCAATTCCAGTAGGCCAATCGTACGGCTGACGCCCGGTTGGGTGACATTCATGAATTTTGCGGCCCCTACAACGCTGCCCGTCAGCATGACGGCGCGAAACGCCTCAATTTGCCGTAGGTTGATGACGGGCTTCAAGTCTTAAAACTCCATGATGGACATAAATGGTGCGTTGAAACATAACATTTTGGTATGTATAACACTATTTATTTGTATTTTATTTCAGTATTCAGAGGTCTAGGATGTGTGTGCAAGTTCACCCCCTAGCTTGGCGACGTCTCGTGGCGACGCTTTTTTTAAACAGTGGAGATCTAATATGCGGAAACCTCTATTCGTCTTGAGCGCAGCGATATTCGCGCTATCTGCCGGCTATGCCTCGGCGCAAACCACCTTGTATATCGGTGGCTCGGGTGGGTCGACCGAAAAGCTGTTCAAAGAAAAAATCATTCCATCGTTCGAAGCCAAGACAGGCGCGAAGGTGGTTTATATCGCAGGCAACTCAACCGATATCTTGGCAAAACTGCAGGCGCAAAAAGCCAAGCAGGAAATGTCCCTCGCAATCATTGATGATGGTCCAATGTATCAGGCGGTTGGTCAGGGGCTGTGTTCAAAGGTTGAAGAGGCTGGAGCAGTGAAAGAGCTCTATCCAAACGCGCGCATGATCGGAGATAAGTCGGTTGGTATCGCGTACATTGCTACAGGTCTTGCCTACAACAAAGATATTTTCGCAAAGAACGGTTGGGCGGCGCCAACATCATGGCAAGATCTGACCGATCCTAAATACAAAGGCAAAGTTGTCATCCCTCCGATCACAAACGGTTATGGTTTGTTGACACTAGTCATGATGGCGCGATTGAGCGGTGGTGGTGAAGCCAAGATGGATCCTGGCTTCGAGGTGATGGCCAAAAAGGTTGCGCCCAACGTTGTCGCCTGGGAGCCTTCTCCAGGAAAAATGGCGCAGATGATGCAAACAGGCGAAGCAGCCTTGGTAGTGTGGGGTAACGGCCGTGTGCAGTCTGTGGTGGATCAAGGGGCTCCGGTGCAGTTTGTTTATCCTAAAGAGGGTGCTGTAGCCCTAATGGTTGCCGCTTGCGTGGTGGAAGGGGGGCCTCAGCCTAAGTTGGGTCAACAATTCTTGCAACATATTGTGTCTGCAGAGAGCCAGGCCCTGATGGCAAACGTGATTGGCTTCGGTCCTGTAAACAAGACAACCAAGCTTGATCCGAAAGTCGCTGATAAAGTTGTTTTCGGCCCAGAGAAAGTTAGCAAACTTATTTCGCCTGACTACAACATTATCAACGCTCAGCGCGCAGAATGGACTAAGCGTTGGAACCGAGTTGTAGAAAAATAAACGCATTCTGAGACGGAAGATCCTGCCATGGCTTTCCTTGAATTAGAAGGTTTAGTGAAACGTTACGGCGACTTCACGGCCGTGGAGGATTGCAGTTTGTCCGTTGAGCAAGGCGA
>JBEDEU010000195.1:0-4517 GCA_041175585.1 Pseudomonadota bacterium
CAACGGCCAACAGTAAGATCAACGGAAACAATACCCGATATGGCACCCTAAGGCACTGTACCCATAACCCAATCAGGGGTAAGTTTAGAAGCAGCAAAAAGACGTTGCCTACGTACATACTTGCGACAACTCCCCAGAATAAGTCTGGTCGCTGTGTAATGAAGGTTGGTCCTGGCTGCACGCCTTGAATCACCAAAGCACCCAGCAATAAAGCCGTAACAGCATTGCCAGGGATACCCAATGTAAACAATGGGATCATGCCCCCAGAAACGGCTGCGTTATTCGCGGCCTCGGGGCCTGCAACCCCCTCGATCGCTCCTTTACCGAAGCGTTCAGGGTTCTTCGCAAGCCGTCGCTCAAGCGTGTAGGACACAAAGGAAGCCGTGACCGGTCCGCCACCCGGGACAAGACCAAGGAAAAAACCTAAAAAACTACCGCGCATCATGGGTTTCCAAGACGCCTTCCAGTCGCTGAACGAAGGCCAGAGACCCCGGACTTTATCCGCAAGCAACTGATTCTTTACGATCGTTTCGCAGTTCGCAAGAATTTCTGCTACCCCATACAGGCCGATCACGACAGACAAAATCTCAATTCCACCAGCCAGATTCACATTATTTAGCGTGAAGCGATCTTGTCCGTTAACGATATCCATTCCAACTGTTGCTGCGAGAAACCCAAGGGCAATCATCAGGATGCCCTTGACCTTAGACCCTCCGATCATATAGAGAGTCGAGACCAGCCCAAGCACCATCAACCCAAAGTTCTCAGGCGGACCGAAACTAATCGCAACGGACGCCAATAGGGGGGAAAAGAAAGTCAAAGCGACGAGTGAGACGGTGCCAGCGATAAACGAGCCAATCGCTGCAATCCCGAGTGCAGAGCCTGCACGACCTTGCCTCGCCATTGCGTGCCCGTCTAGGGCCGTAACCACTGAGGCTGCCTCACCAGGAATGTTAACTAGGATGGAGGTTGTCGATCCTCCATACATCGCACCATAGAAGATCGCACACAACATTCCCAACCCTGCGACCGGAGACATCTGAAACGTAATGGGCAAGAGCAGCGCCAACGCCGCGAGAGGTCCGATACCAGGCAAGACACCAACTAAGGTGCCAACCAAACTACCTAGGAAACAAAAGTACAAGTTTTCGGGTGTAAACAACACCGAAAATCCCATCGCTAGGCCATTGATTGCCTCCATCACCAACCCCAAGGACCGCGAGGTAACGACATACCAAGCAAGTGACCAAACACATAGACGATCACCGAAACCGACACAAGCGTCAAGATCAGAGACTCAAGCACACGCGAGCGCTCGACAGTTTGTAACAACACAAAAGTAGTCAATGCACTTGAAATCGCAAAGCCCAAGTAGGGCAGCGTAACCGTCAACCCAATCAGTCCGCCAAGGACCCCGAGTATGCGTCGACGCCCCGTTGCGGCAGGCCATTCAGGATTGACCACGCGCGTAGACCGACTGATCATGAGCATCAAGCCACATAACGTGATGATGACACCACAAATCATCGGGAACAGACCGCTATCTGGCCCCATAGAACCGAAAAGGCCGAGTGTCCAGGCGTTGGCCATTGTCGCCAAACCCAGAACAACCCAGAGCAAATTCAATCCGCGCTCAACCACGCATGATCTCCAAAAAAACTGCGATGGCTATCATTTGCCTTCAAGCAAGCGGCCGTAACCAGGCACGACAGGCTGCACGCCCGCAATACGCAAGCAGTTCCACATCATTGCGGCCACGCTGGAGATTACCGGCTTTCCGATATCCTTTTCAAGTGCATCTAACACTTCGACGGTCGGCATTCCAACACCGCTCAAAAATATCACCTCAGCCTCAGGAGTATTAGCCGCTTTTGCCAACGCATAGGCCCGAGCCGGCGTCTCTTCGTAAATATTGCGAACGTTCTCAAGGCGCCGATAATTGACGACCTCTAAGCCGTAACTTTCCAGGGCGGCTTTGCCTGCCAACGTCTGCGCCTCTGCGTAAGGTGTTCCAAGAGCAACTTTCTTAACACCCAGCTCTTCCATCGCTGCAACGACGCTCACAAACGCCGACGTAAACCGAATGTCATATTGCTTTTCAAGACGTGCAGTCAGAGCGATTTCACCTTCCCGACCCAGCATGTAGCTTGACGCAGTATGCGCCATGGCGATGACCTGCGGACGCAAGTGCGCCAACATTTCAGTTTGCTCATCAATGTGATCTAACTGGCAGCGAGTGCGGGCATCCTGCCCAGCGTGATCTCCCGTGACCCCGCGCGCGATCATCCGGCCAAAATGTACTGAAACACCTTTAGGCGCCATCGAAATCAACTCAGGCTCTACATTTGGATTTCCAGGCGGCAATAAAAATCCTAATCTTGCTCTCCAACCGTCCAAGGTCGCTCTCCTTCACAAATAGTTTTACAAGCGGCTAAGGCTTAGGTGCCGCTTTTACGACCTCAGACCACTTAGCCATCTCTTGTTTGATGTGCGCATTCACCTCTTCGGGCGATCCAATTTTTGTTTGCACCGAAATATTTGCCAAGCGCTCCTCTGTCTCTTTGTTTTTAAGTGCCGTCGCAATCGCCGCATTCAGCTTTGCAACGACGTCCTTAGGCGTCCCTGCGGGCGCCACAAAGAAAAAAGACACCTCGGTAAACATTTTGGGAATACCCGCTTCTTTTACTGTGGGAACGTCGGGTAGTTTGGCCAGACGCTTATCTCCCGTCACGGCGAGCACACGAACCTTGCCACTCTCGGCAAGACCAACCGCTGATGGCGCTGTCGTGAACCAAACTTGAATTCTTCCCGCCAACACATCTACTTGTGCGTCGGATGTACTCTTGTAGGGAATCATCACCATATCAAGATTACCAGCTGCCTTGAGCATCGATCCCAGGTAGTCCGAGACGCTACCCGAAGGCCCGTTGTAGTTCAACTTGCCAGGGTTCGCTTTGGCCAATGCGACCAACTCAGTCAACGATTTGGCAGCGACCGCCGGAGGCACTGCAACAACATAAGGCAGGCCTGCCGCAAAACCGATCGATTCAAAATCCTTTGATAAATCAGTTTTAACGGCGGAATTAGAGACCTGGTTAATAATGCCGCTCGTACTAGTCAAAAAGATGGTGTAGCCGTCCGGTTTTTGTTGGGCAACATAGTCTGTCGCAATGTTGCCGGTCGCACCCGCTTTGTTTTCGACAACCACTGTCGTATTCAGGATACCAGTCAACTTTTGCGCGATCTCGCGAGCAATCAAATCGTTACCGCTACCAGGACCGTAAGGTACGACGATCGTAATCGGTCGTGAGGGGTAAGCTTGCGCAAAAACCATGCCGCAAGAAAGGGCCACACAAGATAGGAGCGTCGCAACGCCACGCTTGAAAATTTGTCTCATTATGTTTCCTTTATTTTTATATTTCTTTGAAGGACGAAGTCCTAATCAAAGAGCATCATCATGATAATTGAACATCGCGGCAGCGGGCAAAGAATTCTGCTCTAAGTAAATCGTCGTTCAGTACCCCCGGCATTCCTGCGTAAAACTCAGGATGCCACTGTACCCCTACTAGGTAGGGTAAGTGTTTATGCCGAATAGCCTCAATCAAATGATCCTCAGTACTCACTGCTTCAACCGCAAAGTCAGCGGCCAACTGGGCAATACATTGATGGTGAATACTATTGACCTTGCAGGTATTGACCCCTGGCATGAGGGCCGCCAGCTTGGTTCCTTTCACGATGGTCAGGTCGTGAAACTGATGTTCATACAACGGACGATCCCGATGGTTAGCTGCCCCAGGGATCTGGCTAGGAATATCTTGGTGCAACGTCCCGCCATAAGCGACGTTAATCAGCTGCATCCCCCGACAAATACCGAACACCGGCTTCCCGGCCGCAACGAAAGCACGCATTAGGTTGATCTCATAACGATCACGTACAGCGTCACCCCCCCACTCGGGCTTGAGCGGCGCCTGTCCGTAATGCCCCGGCCACACATCAGCCCCGCCATGCAACACGAGACCATCGAGCATTACCGCATATCGTTCAAAATAGTCGCTATTTTCGATTGAAGACTCAGCCAAGGCGGGAATAAGCACGGGCAATGCTCCCCCCTTGTATACCCACTCAGCATTGGACTGTTCCACGTACTGCAAAGTCTTGCTTGCCGCGGTAGACCGATCAGGGTCAGGTGGCATTAAACAAACGCTAATTCCGATTTTCAATGGCGAGGTCATGATGGCTCTCAAAACTAAACCTAAACTATGCTTTTAGAAGAGGAAATCCAAATAAAACAAGGGATTGCCCTGTTACCATTCCGGCGTTTGATCACCTACACTTCACAAGCAGACCTATTGTATAGACTACCTTGAGACCGCCATGCCACTTGTCACACCACGTTCAATTTTTACCACGCTCGCCATTGCCCTCGCTACGCCGTGTGCGTTGCATGCGGAGACGATCTCAGTTGTGACGTCCTTCCCCAAAGAACTCACCACAGCATATAAGAAGGCCTATGAGGC
>JBEDEU010000196.1:0-4489 GCA_041175585.1 Pseudomonadota bacterium
GCTGCATGCCACGTGGTGCGCTCAAGTACGTCGTGCATAGTGCGCTTGCCATAATAGGTTGGCACCAAATATTGAAGCTCACGATTCGGCTCGTTTCGCCACCAATCCGCCACTTGCTCATGCACTTTAGTACCCCAGTCCGCTAAATCCTTAGCCGACCATGTCTTAGGTGCCACCTCGCCAAAACTTTCGAACTTAAGTTCAATCTGATTCGCAGCCTCAACGCCCATTTGCGCAACACGAAAAACATGGAATGCAGTGTCGGCCGGATTTCGATTTGTATCTCGAAAACTCTGACGCAATTGCTCGGAAGAAAATTGCTGAATGATGCGGGACGCCACTTGGATCACTGTCTCTAACTTCGCAATCAATTGCGCTGGTGGCAAAGCGTCCATCAACTTTGTTTTTAAGTCTAAAAACTTGATGACATCATTAAACGACTGACAAAATGTGAAGCGCCCACCGAGTGCGACGACAGGTACGCTACGCGCACCTAGCGCATGCAGCTTGGACATTCCAGCCGGATCATTCACCACGTCAATGGATTCAAAATCAATACCCTGCTTGGTCAGGAACTCCTTGGTGCGCAGGCACGATGAGCAGCCCGGCTGCCAAAACACTTGGACACGCGCAGATTGTGTTGCTTGCATGGTTTGTCTCCTGTCATTATTTGTTGTGGATTAATTATGACTCGGGAATGTCGCGTACGAGCGCTCGCCCCCACAGAACTTGCCTACTAATCGTCGATTTCTGAAAATTTATTTTCCACCGTATAATGACCGTCTTCGTTCCATAGCGCCCTTAGCGCGATCCCCCTGCCCGGGTGGTGAAATTGGTAGACGCAGGGGACTCAAAATCCCCCGCCGCAAGGCGTGCCGGTTCGATTCCGGCCCCGGGCACCAAAGAGCACGCATGCATGCGCTTCTCTCAGCAAAATAAAACTTAGTAAAAAAGACTTCATACAGTCTGCCCGAGCTCTCCATCGCGTGAAAGTCGTTCGTTATTCGCCCCCACTAGACCGGCCGATCTACGCGTCCCTTGATACGGATACAGTTAGGAGTGGCAATGCAGTCGCTCTTGCCTAAGCGCATGCGCAGAATATTGACTTGCCGAGCCTGAAGGCTATGGCGTGAGCCGAGCTAGATAATATGAGATGTCCTTCAGATCTTGATCTGAAACACCATAAACCGACGCCGCCATATTTGAATCGCGACCGACGGCTTGATTATTTTTGAACTGTTGCATGCTATGCAACAAATAGTCTTCTCTCTGACCCGCTAGCCTAGGAATTTGCTCACGACCCAGATAGGTGGGTAGATGACATATCCCGCATCGCATGCCTTCAGCTAACTTGCCGCCGCGCGCAAAGACTTCAGCGTCTTTATCAGTCGGGACAGGTGCCAATGTTTTTTCGGCGTAATACTTGGCAAGCGCCGTGATTTCTGCATCAGACACGCCATCAAGCGAGCCCTTCATGACAGGAATATCACGCACACCTTCGCGAATCAGGACAAGTTGATTTTCGAGAAACAATTTTGGTTGTGCCGCCAAAGAAGGGATTCCTTTTAATTGAGAATTCCCGTCTGCGCCATGACAGGCCGCGCACAGCGCTAAGCGCTGTGGGGCTATCTGTGCATATGCAGCAGGGGCCGCCGCTAGGACGGCTCCCACCAAAACAACAGCTCGTACAACAGACAACAAACGCATCAAGATTACTTCTGGTATGTGACGCGATAGATCACGCCGTTTTGCTCGTCAGAAACCAGCAGTGAACCATCTTTCATCTGATGCAAGTAGGCTGGACGACCCCACCATGACTGATCTGCAGGATTCATAAAGCCAGTCATAAAGGGCTCAACCTTCGCATTGTTGCCATTTGCGTCCGTGCGCACCGTCACAACATCAAAGCCGATTCGTTGTGTGCGGTTCCAGGAGCCTTTGCGTGCGTTAAACAGCACGTTCTTGTACTCGGCTGGGAACATGTCGCCCGTGTAAAACTTGACGCCCATGGTGGCAGCGTGAGGCCCCATCAAAGCGGCAGGTGGCTCGACGCCAGCGCAAGCGTTGGCTTTCTTGACGTCAGGGTCGGGGATCTTCCCCTCATGGCAATAAGGAAAGCCGTAGTTAGCCTTCGGCTTTAGGCGATGCATCGTGTCGTTAGGCGTGTCATCACCCATCCAATCGCGGCCGTGGTTGCTAAACCAAAGTTCTTTAGTGACGGGGTGCCAGTCAAAGCCAACTGTATTGCGCACACCAGTGGCTAATACTTCCATGCCAGAACCGTCTGCGTTATAGCTACGGATTTGAGAGTACTCAGCTGTCGGCAGTTCGCAGATGTTACAAGGGGCGCCAAAGGGAACATAAAATTTGCCGTCTGGCCCAAACGCCACGTACTTCCAGTTGTGGTGCGGCATCGGAGGGAAGTTGAACTTGGCAGTCAAATCGACAGGCGTCGCATTTGGATTTTTTGCGATGCCATCGAAACGCAAGACTTTATCAACCGCTACAACGTACAGCGAACCGTCTTTGTATGCAGCTGTAGGCTGATTAAGTTTGTCTACCACCACACGCGAGGTGCGCTCTTTGCCATTATCTGTCACTTCGTAAATACGGCCGAGTGCACGCGTACCGACGTAATACTTGCCGTTCTCGCCTTCTGCGATCGCGCGGCCACCAGGAATACCGTCAGCCCAGACTTCAACTTTAAAACCAGGCGGCAGTTTGATTTTATCAATCGGCACATCTGCGGCTTTGGTTGCCACCAGCTTGCCAGGTAAGGGGGCCAACGTGGAATTTGCCATCGACTCCGGCATGCCTTGCTTCCATGCAGGTGGGGGAGCCGGTGCAGCTGCAGGTGCTGCAGTCTGCGCTTGGGCAGACATACTAAATGCCAAGGCCAAACCAAAGCCACTAATCGTGCGTAAGTAATTGTTCACAGTCGTCTCCGTGATGTTAGATGTTCGAACGAATTCATCTTGTTTTTTAAGTACTCGGCAATATTACTAGAATTGGATATCTAGATAACTTTTTTACCTTTAACTTTTTAAGTGAACGTTGGACACCACAAAAATCATTAGGGTAATCACTAGCGCCAAGATGTCAGTGCTTGAAACGTTGCACTCAGCATCCCCGGGTCCGTAAGATCGTGGCCGCCTCCTGCGACACGGATAACGTTTGCTTGGGGTGCGGCACGTTGGATGTCATGGCTATTTTCAAAGGGGCAGAGCGCATCAAGGTCGCCATGTACGAGCGTAAGCGGAATATCTGACATCCGATCAGCCTGCGCCAAGATATTTGGACCCACAAAGCATCGATGCCACAGGTAATGACTCTGCACCCTATAACGAGCGATGAGCGCATCGGGGCTTCCTAAGCCAATCGCAGGCGCTCGCATTGGATAAACATTCATTGCTGCTTCGTAGGTTGCCCACGCTTGTGCAAGCTGGGCTTGCTTTTGAACGTCTTTCTCTAGACAAAATACGCGATAGCCAAACTCGAGAACGGTCTGCTTAGAGTGTTTAGGCACCTGGGATTGCAGCGCTTCCCAAGGTTCTCTACATCCCTCAGGCGGATGTTCCATAAAGTTTTGTATTTCAGCTTGGGTACATAAAAACGGGCTACGACACAGCATTCTGTTGACGCGATCAGGATGCGCCTGTGCGTAGAGTAAAGCTAGAGCGCCACCCCAAGAGCCCCCCACCACACCCCACCTTGATATAGACAGGTGCTCGCGCAAGGATTCGATATCTGCAATTAAATTTGACGTCTCATTATGCTCAATCGCCCCGACTGGCAGGCTCCGTCCACAACCCCGCTGATCGTATTGAACAATCCAAAAAAGAGCAGGATCAAAAAATCGGCGATGCAGAGGGCTTGCCGAACTTCCCGGGCCGCCGTGCAGCCACACCACAGGCATACCTTCGGGATTACCACTAGCTTGCCAGTGCAACTGGTGCCCATTTCCGACCGCTAACCACCCGTGTGCGGCGGGCTGGATGTCGGCAAATAGCTTAGTTTTCATAGGGTCAACAAGTTAAAAAGTTGCTAGATACATGCGATTTATTCTATATACTTGTAGTCAATGCCCACCAACGGCGTTGCGAGACCTTACTTCCACTGCACTCTAGGAGACCACTATGAAATGGGAAACACCATCAGCAATTGATCTGCGATTTGGTTTTGAAATCACAATGTACATCGCCAATCGCTAATCGTTTTTCAAAAGGCCGAGACTAATGTCTCGGCCTTTATTTTTTGAGTTGTGATGCAAATACGCGTATTGGGCTCCGCGGCTGGCGGAGGATTTCCTCAATGGAACTGTAACTGCCTGAATTGCTCAGGTGTACGCCAAGGTAACATTAACGCGCAGATGCGCACGCAGTCTTCCATCATCATTGGCAACGGATCCCCCGACTGGGCATTAATCAATGCGTCGCCTGATGTACTGACCCAAATCAAACAAACACCTGTATTGCAACCCGCTAGACAG
>JBEDEU010000197.1:0-4486 GCA_041175585.1 Pseudomonadota bacterium
ACCACCACCTCCTCCGCCGCCACCGCCACCGCCAAAGCCAGTGGCAAAGCCGCCGGTGACGATCGACAATGCTAAGAATCTTTGTCCGAGTGAACGCCCGCCGGAGCTCGCGCCCGAGATGGTTGTGATGTTTGATTCATCGGGATCGATGGACTTAAATATTTCGGCCACTCCTGAGGATGAGAAGTGGTTGGGTCAGTTAAAACAGCGTGCAAGCCGCCCTGGCTACCGACCAACACCAGCTGAAATGGCGCGCTATGAGCAACTGACGGCAGAGCCAACTCGTATTTCAATCGCTCGCCAAGCAACAATTGGCGTCGTCCAACGTCTACCTCGCGACGTGCAATCAGGTCTTGTTGTCGCTGAGACTTGTCCGAACGCAAACAATATGGGACGTTTTCCCCCAAGTCAGCGTGGGCAAATGATTAACCGACTGTCTCAGCTAACACCCAAGGGTGGAACGCCCCTGGGAGATGGCTTGTATGAGGCTGGGCAACTTGTCGATGGCGTCACACGCGAAGCGATGATACTACTGGTGTCCGATGGCGCAGAGTCCTGTAACGGCGACCCTTGTTACGTCGCGCAACAGCTCAAAAAAGCCAAGCCGCATCTAAAAATAAATGTCGTGGATATCGGCGGGACCGGTGCGGCGAACTGCGTCGCAGCAGCCACAGGTGGCAAAGTCTATACCGCAACCAGTGTGAAAGAGCTGAACATCAGCTTAGACCGCGCAGCACAAGATGCGCTAGGGCCGACAAATTGCAAAAAATAATGAGCGCCTATGACGCTCATTATTCAGCGTGATTTACTTCAATCCCTCGGCAGCCAAAGCCGCTTGCACTGAGGCGTCTGCGGACATACGGTTGAAGTGTGCTTGCAAGTTGGGCATATCTGATATGTCGATTTTCTTGGCATTCGCCCAGCGCAAGGTCACGTATAAATAGGCGTCTGCGACGGAGCGGCCTTCGGACAACCAGTCGCGTCCAGCGAGATGCTTGTCAACGATTGCATACATTTCACGCACGCGTTGGGATGCATTCTTACTTAACTCAGATTGGCCAGCAGCCTCCGATACCAACCTAGCCGCACCGAAAATCATGCTGTAGGTCTTATGAATGTCCGAGTTACAAAACGCCAGCCAACGACGTGCTTCTGAACGCGCCTTAAGGGACTCACCACCAAGCAGCTTTGCCTCTGGATTCTTCTCTGCAAGGTATTCAAGAATTGCGCAGTTCTGCGTGAGTGTGAAGCCAGCATCGTCTATGGCGGGGACTGCTCCCATTGGGCTGACTGCAAGAAAGGGCGCCTGTTTCAGTGCGTCGCGACCCACTGCGATGTATTCAAAAGGCTTTCCGACCCACTGCAACGCAATATGATCGACGAGTGAGCACGCACCGGGTAATCCGTATAGTTTCATGTCTGTATTCCTTGTGGATGGATGGCCAAAGCATAACCCTTGCACCCAGTAAAAAGAAGAAAGCCGGAAATAAGAATTACTTGATTTTGAGCAGGGCAAAACACTGGGAAAAGGTTAACATCGCGCTATCTTATTCACTCCGTTTTAAACAAGAGGATTTGCGCATGAGCCGCCCATTTCGTATTGCAGTGCTGCCTGGTGATGGTATTGGTAAAGAAGTGATGCCAGAGGGACTCAAAGTCCTGAAGACCGCCGCGGACAAGTTTGGTTTGAGTTTAGAGTACCGCCACTTTGAATGGGCCTCTTGCGATTACTACGCGCAGACTGGGCAGATGATGCCTGATGACTGGAAGTCACACCTGCAGGATTGCGATGCGATCTATTTTGGAGCAGTTGGCTGGCCAGCAATCGTGCCTGACCACACTTCGCTGTACGGTTCCTTGTTGAAATTCCGTCGTGAATTTGATCAATACATCAACCTGCGTCCGGTTCGCTTGTTTGATGGTGTTCCTTGCCCGCTTGCCAATCGCAAAGCAGGGGACATCGACTTCTTTGTCGTGCGCGAAAACACCGAAGGCGAATATTCAGCCGTCGGTGGCAAGATGTTCGAAGGTACTGATCGCGAAATCGTTTTGCAAGAATCTATCTTTACACGCGTCGGTTGTGATCGCGTCTTGCGCTTCGCGTTTGAGATGGCCTCGCGCCGTACACGTAAGCACCTGACGATTGCGACAAAATCAAATGGCATTGCAATCAGCATGCCATATTGGGACGAGCGTGCTGCCGAGATTGGAAAGGAATACCCAGGCGTCACAACAGACAAACAGCACATCGATATCTTGTCTGCACGATTTGTGCTGACGCCAGATCGCTTCGACGTGGTGGTTGCATCAAACTTGTTTGGCGACATCTTGTCGGACCTCGGCCCCGCTTGCACGGGCACAATCGGCTTAGCACCTTCGGCCAACCTCAACCCAGACCGCAAGTTCCCATCACTGTTCGAGCCTGTGCACGGCTCTGCACCTGATATTGCAGGTAAGAACATTGCCAACCCCATTGCGATGATCTGGTCTGGTGCCTTGATGTTGGACTATCTCGGTCGCGGCCTGAGTGGTGCAGCGCAGAAGCCTTACTTGGATGCACACGACGCGATCGTCAAAGCGATTGAAGACGTGCTCGTTCAAGGTCCACACACTCCAGACTTGGGCGGCAAAGCAAGCACCAGCCAAATCGGCGATGCGTTAAGCAAAGTGCTGGCGAAGTAAATCAGCGGAGACCCACATGCCCGACTACACGAATCGATTTAAAAAATCACTCAAAGCCGGAGAGGCAAACATCGGGCTGTGGATCTCTATTCCTGATCCGTTCACCACGGAAATCTGCGCAACAGCTGAGTTCGACTGGATGCTGTTGGACGGGGAGCATACGCCTACCGATCCGCTTACTATCCTGTCGCAGCTGCAAGCCTGCGCTGCCTACAACACGCAAGTTGTTGCGCGTCCACCGATCGGTCAAACGCATCTGATTAAGCAGTTGCTCGATTTGGGTGTGCAGAATCTGTTGATACCGATGGTTGATACCGCTGAACAAGCGCGTGAACTGGTACAAGCTGTGCGCTACCCACCACATGGTATTCGCGGTGTCGGTTATGGATCAGCGCGTGTATCGCGCTGGGACTCACGCAAAGACTATGTCAAGATTGCGAACGATGATGTGTGTCTTCTTGTCCAAGCTGAAACCGCTACGGGCTTGAGCAATCTTGACGAGATCTGTGCAGTCGAGGGTGTCGATGGCGTATTCCTTGGCCCTTCGGATATTTCCGCTGCACTCGGCCACCTCGGTAACCCCGGTCATCCTGATGTCGTTGCGACAATCGAAAAGGGCATCGCGACGATTCTAAAACATGGCAAAGCCGCTGGAATACTCACACCTGATCGAACGTTGGCACAGCACTACCTTAAGTTAGGTTGTACTTTTGTCGCGGTTGGTGTTGATGCACGCACGCTCGCGATCGGCGTGCGTGAATTGCGTGCCGCCTTTAAGAACTAAGCGTCATCGACTCGGCCAAACCGCGCATTAAACCAAGCATCAACTCGCAACGAACCGCATGGACGCCGTGTTGACGAGCAAGGGCTACCGTCTGTCCCAAAATAGCTTCGACCTCAAGTGGGCGGCCCGCTAAAACGTCTTGTAGCATCGAGGCGCGGTTTGAGCCTGAGCGTTTGGTCGGTGTGACGGCTTCATCCAAATCAATCTTGCCGCGTAGGTCTGTGCCACACGCTAAGGCAATATCAATGACCTCGAGCATGATCTGTTTACGCAGAGCCACGACATCGGGGTTGACGTTCATGTTTGCCGTGGGCAGTCTCGTCAGTGCTGCAACTGGATTCAGCGCGTAGTTGATCAGCAACTTATACCAAGTCTCGTACCGAATATCAGTCGTCGCAACGCCACGGATGCTGGCCGACTGGAGTAAATCTGCCACACGATGGGCTCTAGGCGAATCCGTTCCGTCTGGTTCGCCAATCATCCAGCGGTCTTTGATATTGCTACGAATGACGCCGGGTTCTATGACCTCATTGGGTGAATAAATCACGCACCCGAGCGTCCTGTCCCGTAAACGGTTCCAAAGCTCACCATCTGGGTCAAGCAAGGGAAGAGGGGTCTGAGAGCCACCCAACCCCTTGTTCCACCACCAAGGGATGCCGTTGGTCGCAAATACGGCTACGCCGTCTGGTGCCAATAGCTTCTCAATGGACGCCGCGGCAGCGGGCAACGCGTTTGCCTTAAGCGTGACTAGAACGATATCCTGCGGTGGCAGACTACCTGGGTTATCCGTCGCGACAGTCGGCCGGCCGGTATAAACCTCGTCACCACGATATAGCGTGACGCCGTTACGCTTGATGGCCTCTAACTGTGGGCCGCGGCAGACCAGTGAAAGTTCGTGTGGGCCACCTGGGGGAAACTGGGCTGCAAAGCGGGCGGCGAGGTGTCCGCCGACTGCGCCGGCGCCATAGATACATAGCTTCATTTCAGTATTTCCGTTACTTTACATAATATACATTATGC
>JBEDEU010000198.1:0-4476 GCA_041175585.1 Pseudomonadota bacterium
GGGATTGGCAGACTCAGATCCTGAAGCGCCATCACTCAACGAATTGATCGCGTTGATTGAACGCTTAGATGTTATCGCGCAAGCACCAGCGGCTCAACCGCCCACTGCCGATGGAGCAGCCACTGGGACTTCGGTATCTCCTCAGGCAACTTCGACTTCAACTGCCGGTGCTTCAGCACAACAGGTATCGACTGGTCCTCAACTGAGTGGACTCGATAAAATTTCAAGCACGGATGACTTAGTCGCAGCATTGGGTCCGGTGCTCGCTTATCTCGGCGAAGCCAGTCAAAAGATGATGGAGCTTGATCCTTTCAATGCAATGGCAATTGGATTGAATCGGTTGAGTGCACGGGGGAGCCTGTTGACCTTGCCCCAGGCGCAAGGTCAGGCAACGCTGATTGCACCTCCGCCACTTGCGGATATGCAAAGCTTCGAGACTGTTTGCAGCGCTGGTAACCCTGAGGGAGTAGTCGCATTTTGTGAAGGTAGACTTGCAACGTATCCGTTTTGGCTTGATTTGGATCGACAGGCTGCGCTGGCATATGGTGCGATGGGTTCAAAAGCAACGAGCATGCGCGAGTCTATCGTTGATGAGGTGCTGGCGTTTTTAAAGCGTTTGCCAGGTGTTGAGCGCTTGACGTTTTCTGACGGTACGCCGTTTGCTGATGATGCGACCAAAGCGTGGATTGCGAATTGCCATGCTGAACGGGCAGGAGGCGCCCCAAGTGATCGTTTCGATGAAGCGAAGCAACGTGCGAACGCAGCATCTGGTGCAGATGGTCCTGAAGCGGGTATTGGTGCCTTGCAAGAATTTATCTCGAACACTCGTTCGGGAAGAGATCAGTTTCGAGCCCGCTTAGTGCTCGCTGAATTGGCAATGGGGCTCAAGCGAGATGTTGACGCACAGCCCTTTGTCGATCCGTTGTTAGACGAGTGCGCGCGATTGAATTTAGCGTATTGGGAACCCGAGCTTGCTCTTGCTGCGTGGAGTCTGAAGCTGCGTGCTGCACGTGCGGTAGCCAAACAACTAGAAGATTCACCGGATACGGAAAAATCGGCGGCGATTCATTTAGTGATACAAAACGCCTTGCAGCAAATGTCTACACTCGATTTCGCAGAGACAATGCGGCAAATTTAGTCGATTCACCGATAGAGGCGCTCTAGTATGTCAATCAAGGGCTATCTTCTTGCGAGCTTGTGTCTATTCCCTTTATTAGTCTTCGGTCAGCCGCAACCTCCTTGCCTACGCGCGACCGAAGCTTGTACAGAGTGGGTCAATTTGGACGAAGGTCCTCAGCGTGGGCGCATCTATCGCACCTATGCACTCACTCAGCCTAATATTCAGATTGAACATGCTGTGATCGCGATTCATGGCCAAGGTCGCAACGCGGACGGGTATTTCCGTCATGCTTTGGCCGGAGCTTTCTTAGCTGACGCATTACAAAATACCTTAGTGATATCGCCGCGCTTCGCCTCGAATGAGGGCAAGAGCTGCCGAGACAAACTTGACACCGACGAAGTCGGCTGGATATGCCTTGGTCCAGCGAGTTGGCGCAGTGGGGGCGAGCAAGCCACTCCAGGTACAAAAAAATTCAACTCTTTCGACTTCATGGACGCCATCGTGGAGCGTCTGGCAGATCGTCAAATGTTTCCAAACCTACGTACGATTGTCATCGCTGGGCATTCTGCAGGTGGGCAGTATGTCGGTCGCTATCAAATGACGAATCGTATCCATGAGCAGCTACGGACAGAAAAGAATATACAAATCACTTACGTTGTAGGCAATCCGTCTTCATACACATACCCAGACGCATTACGGCCCACGCGTTTTGCACTGCCGTCCAATATCAGTGCCGCAGCCCCGGGTTTCGTCCCTGCAATGCCAGCCCAACCACAGGCGCCGTTTGTCGCCTATGCAGATGCGGCAGGTTGCACAAACTTCAATAGTTGGCCCTATGGGCTTAAAGACAAAGTAGGCGCGGCGAGCAAGGTATCAGACGAACAGCTCAAACAGCATCTTGCATCTCGCCCTGTAAGCTTCTTGTTGGGAGAGTTAGACATTCTGCCGCTGTATGGTTTTGACAGCTCGTGTGCAGCAATGGCCCAGGGCCCGACTCGCCTAGCCCGCGGTCTCGCGTACGTAAGCTTTGTAAATGAAACATTAAAAAGTAATCACTCTGCGGTATGGGTGCCTGCCTGCGGTCACGATGCGCGGTGCATGTTTAGTGCCGAAAAATCTTTGCCTTACCTGTTTCTTCAATAAGCACTTATGACAACTCTCGCAAGCGAAACAGATTCTTTTAAGCAGCGTATATCGAAAGTCGTCTTTGAGTCAGATACTCGAGCTGGAAGACGATTCGATAAGATCTTGTTTGTGGCGATCATTGTTTCCGTTGCTGTTGTAGTCTTGGCAAGTGTCGATACGATTGCTAAAAAGTACGCAAGCATCTTGTCTGCATTAGAGTGGTTATTTACGATTGCCTTCACCTTAGAATATTTGGTTCGTGTGTATTGCGCTCCTGATCGGCGGCAATACATGCTAAGTTTCTTTGGGATCATCGACCTCCTTGCGGTCGTACCAACCTATCTCGCGTTGATTTTTCCCGAACTGCACTCACTGATTGATGTCCGAGTGCTGCGCTTGATCCGTATTTTTCGGGTGTTTAAGCTTACGGCTTATTCATCTGAGTACACGCATTTAGCGCAGGCATTTGTCGCTAGCAAAAGAAAGATCTTGGTGTTTCTTTCCGTCGTGTTGATGGTGGTGATGGTGATGGGTACGTTGATGTACATCATTGAAGGTCCCGAGCACGGGTACACCAGCATTCCTACGGGGATTTATTGGGCAATTACTACAATGACAACCGTAGGCTTTGGCGATATCGCACCACAAACCGACTTGGGACGATTCCTCTCATCGGTCATGATGTTGATCGGGTGGGGGACATTGGCTGTTCCAACAGGGATTGTTACAGCTGAAATGTCCGTGCACACCAAAAGGGCACGTGATAAAAAGACGTGCCCTCAGTGTTTGCGTACCAACTTAAAGCCATACGATAAATTTTGTGGAACCTGCGGTCACACAGTCGATGTAACGACCCATACGTAATTAGGATCGGAGCCGACATATGGAACATCGATCGGCAAATCGGATATATCTCACATCAGACGCCATCTTAGTGTGCGGCTGTTTGAGAAAATAAATTGATGACCAACACTCCACCAATGATCATGGCAATCCCGATAAGCGCTGGCATATCGAGTTTTTGACCGAGCCATAACCACCCCACCAGTCCGACAAGAGCCACTCCGACGCCAGACCATATCGCGTAGGCGATTGAGATCGGCATATGGTTGAGAACTTTCGACAAGAAGTAAAACGCAGCACCGTAGCCCACGACGACGAGAACCGAAGGGAAGAGCCGAGTGAATCCTTCGCTAAACTTCAGAGCGGTCGTCGCCATTACTTCGGCCCCAATCGCGATCGATAGATACAGCCAAACCATATTGCATTCCTTTTCAGGACCGAAGGTATAGTCTTACGTTCTTACTTGGCCAGGGGGTTGGGCGTTGCTTCGCCTAGCTTACGTAAGGTGTTCCTTTCGTTTCTGACGGGCGGTGTTTACGAGCTGCGACATGCCAAGCAAAATCGAAATTGACCATCCAAAGGCGATCATTCCACTGAGTGCAATGACAACCATCACCAGATCCCAGCTGAGTGGTAAGGGGTTAGTGCCAAAACCTAAGGTTGTGTAGGTACTGCCTGCAAAGAACATGGCTTGATGCTCGTTCGCGATAAGGCCAAAATAGTAGAGTGCACATCCCCAGATATATATCTCGAGCAAATGCGATAGCGCCAAAACAAAGGCCGTCACATAAAAGACAGGCTGTACCCAACCATAGCGTTTGGCCTCAATCAATGCATCCGCGATCGCTTCATATTGCCGTGTCACTAAAAACATGTAGCTGGCATGGACAATAAGAATTAAGAAAAGCATCGCGCCGCTAAATAAAAGCGCATCTGTATTGAAAACGAATTCTGATGAGTTGGTTAGCATTTTTTAGTCAATTAGCTTTTGGATATAACTTTCTTCTATAGTTCAGCAATTTATCGCAGATCGTTCAGAATGAAAACCTAATAGATAAATATACACATGAAAGTTCGATTTCCCTCGAATGGGGGTGGGATAAGATGTAAGGTCTTCATCCATCGGTAAGTAGGAAAGCTAAATGTCCAGCACCAAACAAGGTCTTGAAAGTGTAGCGGTCAAAAGGCTTCAAGAACTACATGGTTATAACGAGTTGCCGTTCACGGATAGCAAATCACTTTTGCGTACGGTGACTCAAGTACTGACAGAGCCAATGTGATGCAAAGACCTCTGCGCAATACGTCATAGATTATTTTGATTGTTTTAAAAATTAGAAAACTTCTTTGATATTTCGTAACGCATTGACTGCTAGCTCTAAGTCTTTCTG